>CAZCPP010000586.1:0-2213 GCA_964500655.1 uncultured Anaerolineaceae bacterium
CGATTGTACTACCCCCCAGATATGGGGGCGACCTTGCTAACTACCAGAGAGCCTCATTATTTCCAGTTCTGAACATATTTCAGTAGTAATGAATAATAATTTACTATCAGGCATGATTTATTGCAGCGATCTTCCGTTCACTGATGTAGAACAGGATGGTTGCCTCCAATATGCTTTCTCCTGATGTATCTAATATTTGCAGGGGAATCTGGATATCTCCCGGGATGAGTATGTTGGGGTCAAAAGAACATAAGGCTGTGAGAGTCCCCTTGGCCTTCTTCAAGTACCGGACTGTCATCTCTTTGGGTATCCAGCGCAGATTTTTAGGAAGAGAAGCATCAACGGCTAAACCTCCCGCCAACTCGCTCAAGGTACACATGGCTCCTGCGTGTATCGTCCCGAAATGGTTCCTGATAGAGCGCCGATCTTTGATTTCGACCTTGCAAATGCCAGGCGCCAGCTCCAATATCAACGGGTGAATGGACGCGAAGTATGGTGCGCGCATCCCAAGGGCGATGCTGAAAATGCGATTGCCAAATGGCCACCTGGTGAAGCGTTGGTAAAGACTTAGCGTATTGTTCATGGTCGTTCTCCCTAAAAGATCTCTTACAAAAATCAATTAACCACCTCGCTCTAGGCGGCGTACCACATTTGGGACACTTTCCTCGCCGCTGGGGAGTATTTTTCTTAATACCTCAACGAAGACGTGGCCGTCATAGCCTTTTGCCATGTGGACGTATTCTTCCACGGATTATTCATCGTTGTAATAGCTCATTGAGCTGTTTTGCCCTCACATAATTCCTTCAATTTGTTTAACTCATCTCGTAATTGAGCCTTGATATTTTGCTTGATTTTATTCCCAATCACGATGTTGAGCACGTTTACGGGGAATTTCCAGCGGATTTTGGCGTTGTATTCCAGGCGTACCCCATGATCTTGTTCCTCAATAAAATATCTTACATCAACCGTATTTACCCTGCTATCCAGGTGAAAAGAGATCGATTTGTTTGCTTCAAAACCTGTTATGCAACCCTGCATCTCTAATTCACCACTATCGTCTTGTACAACTTCGCGAAAAGTTGTTCCCACTCGCTCGGTTGTTTCATGCAATATTTCATCTTCTGAGACACTTGTCATCCACTGCTTTGCTTTTTCGGGGTTTTCAAGCCAGCCAAAAACGATTTCTGGATTACTTTCAATATTTATTGCAGATGAGATTTTCATAGATACCTTTTGTCTGCCAGAAATGTAATTCTACTGGGCTGTGTTAGCCCATAGCCACTCTTCACAAAGTCAACAGGGTGATCGCGATCAATGCCAACAGGATACCAAATGCCTGAATACGAGAAATCTTCTCTTTTAGAAATACCCAGGCCAGCAACACGGTAGTGCCGGGATAGAGCGATCCCAGTACGGCAGCGATATCCACGCGGCCCAGACGGGCGGAAAGTATAAAACAAGCCGTTCCGGCAGCGTCAATAATACCGATGAACGCCAAAAACCACCAATGTCTGCGAGCTGGGATCCAACTTTGGCGAGTCAGGCTAGTGAAGGCCAGCAAACCGGTGATAGAGCCCATACGGGTGGCCACGATTGGCCATACGATAGCCACTCCACTGGCCTGATGTAGCAAAACGAAAAATAAGCCAAAGACAATACCCGCCATCAATGGTAACCCCAACTCACTGGCATGAATTTTCGTGATCTTTTCTCCGCTGGAAAGAAACCAGACGGCGGTCAGGGCTAAAGCGAAGCCAAGAAAGGTCAGAGTTGCAGGTAATCCCTGGGTGAGGCTGGCAAAAATAACGGGAATCGCAGCAGCTACTATTGCAGAGACGGGCGCAGCGATGCTCATTTTGCCTTCAGCCAGTGCGCGGTATAGCAGTGTCAGGCCGGTACCACCTGCCAAACCGCCGATTACGCCAAGGGTCCAATCGCGAGCCGGTGGAATCGGTTCGTTCAACAAAATGGCGAGAATCGAAAATACAACCAGGCTGATGATGTGTGAGCCAATCACTACGCCAAAAGCGTTGGTACGCTTGGTTGCATGCATATCCCCCACTAAAATCAGCTGCGCCCCAGGTGAGCGCGGCACCTAACCCAAGAATAATTGGTAACAAAGCATTTTCCCGTAATTATGATTCGGAGCGCAGACTGAAGTCTGCTCTGTTTTGATCTGGCGGAATAAAGTCCGCGCTCCTCTTCTATTTTAT
>CAZCPP010000587.1:0-2204 GCA_964500655.1 uncultured Anaerolineaceae bacterium
GACGCCGCGAGGGGGCTGGCCAATATCCGCTACTTGGGCAATGGGCGGCTCATTGTTACGGGGGCTGAGCCGGTACGCCGGTTCTTCAGCAACGACTATGGCCAAACCTGGCCGCGCTCGATCCCCATAACTCAGCCGGCCGAAGGTGTCATAAGGTACGACCCAGGTTATACCTTGGTGGACCGCGACCCAAAGACCGGTGAAATCGTCCGCCTGGTCGCTGTCGTCTATGAGGTACAGAAAGATACGGGACGCAATCAGGCATATATCCGCGTCAGTGAAGACCTGGGTTTAACCTGGAGCCAGGACGTTCGCGTGCCGCAGTGGCTAGGGTTTAATGAAGTGGAGCTATTGCGTGCGGCCAATGGGGACATTGTCGCCGCATTGCGCAGCGAGGTGCACGAGCGATACATTGGCAGAAACGACCACTTCGAGGGCTTGGGTATTTCGATCTCGAAAGACAATGGCAAAACATGGTCGCCGGTCAATATCCTCTACGGGTGGGGGCGGCACCATCAGAGCCTGGTCTTGATTCCTAACGGCGATATGGTCATGACGTACGTGGTGCGCGAAGGTTATCCGCCGGCTGCTAATGGCCACCCACAGTTCGGGGTTGAAGCAATCGTCAGCCACGACAACGGCCAATCATGGGATATGGACCACATATACGTGCTTCACGAGTGGGGCGGCCATCTGGTCGGCGAATTCTACTGGTGGGCCAGCCCACAGATAACCTCGACGGTAGTGCTGCCGGACGGCGATCTGCTGACGGTTTTCGGTTCCGGCGAGCGTGAAATGGGTTTCAAAGGCGACCCACGCCGCATCGGACTCGTCCGCTGGCGTCTGGTCGAATGATAAACCACAGAGCTCTACTGAGAAGCGGCGATTATCAGTTGCACGTTGCAAACAGGTTTGCTCACTTGGTTTTGTAGGCTGATTATATGCACGGCGTTGTGCCCCGCAATGCGTCTGCTGTTGTCTGCGTTCAGGTGCTGGTTCCATTAATTGTTGGTAGTGACGCGGGAACTTCCTACAAAGAAGGGTATTACGTGTATGATTCCGTGATAGGAGCTGAAGACCAGCAGATGTTGGACATAACCTTTTATCAACGAATAAACATTCTCGCGAATTTCAGTATTCGAGATAGTATGGATAGCGGAGAGAGTTCCCCCACCCATTCCAAATAGTGGCAATGTCACTAAATCAGGGGAACCTTTAAGGAAGAGGTGAATTTTTGAAAATTTTTTTGAGTCCCAACTTGAATGATTAAATCCAATCGGCTCAAAGGAAGCATTATAGTCAAGCACATCTGCAAGCACATGCTGGGTTGTCGTTGTACCTGATCTTGCAAATCCGAACAGAAAGATCGGCTTGGCCTGATCTTTCTTGGGATGCTTCAAGGTGGATTGATGTGGAGCAGAGCGAGTTTTTGGAGCTATTTTCTCCAAAAGCTCGTATATTCTCTCCTGTAAAGATTTTCGCGATAGCCTAATAAAGAAACTTTTCATTTTGAGTTTTCGCACTCCATACAGAGACAACAATTAATCAGATGATTTTGTTGTATATATCTTTTCGAAGTGGATCAGTGTGCAGATCTTGTTCTGCAAAAGAGATGTCCCCAGAATGATCAACACCCAGCGTGCCATTATAAATAACAACGGCATATTTACTTTCCAAATGATAAGTGTTTTCATACTAACACTTGCTTTTCCCAATTGTCTCCACAAAACCAGTTTGGATCATTTTCAGCATAAACAAAAGCGTGAAATGCGAAGGTGCATCTGACTCGAATTACGGAAATATCGCCTCGAAAGCAGCAATATCTTTACAATGCAAATGCCGTGAAGAAAGAAAATTTTAGATGCGGCAGTAAACAGTAAAATTCTCTACAAAAATATTGTTCAAACCGAACTAATGGGTCGCTCGAACCCTTAGTTCAACAAGTTGATTAAATTCCCCTTTTTGTCAATTTTTGAATACCACGACCGACAAATCGTAACACTCTAAATATAAAATGATAGTAAAATATATATCCCATCCCAACTACCTTACGAAAGATCCATGGTTGACTAATGGGATAATCTACTTCAACCAACCATCGGTATGATTTATCTTCAATGAGACCGATTTGAATTCGAGAGAGTGCAGTTTTCCATTGATTTGATTGACCTGAGAAAATGTGGTTTTTGTGCAAAAACGAATTG
>CAZCPP010000588.1:0-2193 GCA_964500655.1 uncultured Anaerolineaceae bacterium
TCCTCAAGTAGTCCATTTTCATCTGGCACATTCTCAATTTCTCTCTTCTTGTATTCTCTGTTCATGTACCAAATCTTAAACTTATCCTCAGAAAACTTGCTTATTCGTTTCATTGTCTACTCCTTTGTGAGTTAATCCTTAAACATTTTGCAATTTCTTCATTTATCATTTGCAATTTTATCTTCTTCACGGATTTTCTCATAAACCTCTTTGAGGAGGTACTGGCTTACCGCCTCTCGGAAAGGATCCTCGTTCATGAATTTGGCAGCAATATCCTCGTTCTGCTCCATGCGATCAATAAAGAGTCCCTCCAAAGCCTTGCTGAAAACATAGCTGAAGTTTTCCATTGTATTGGCAAGCGCTGCTTGACGGAGGTTGCTGTCAGCCACAGCGTCCTCTCGTATCGACTCGAAGAACAGTTGATCGCCTGGTTTGAACTCTGTGCCAAATCGCTCGTTAAGGATATCGATCAGCTTTGACAGTTCGATCTCATCCCCCTGGGCGGTGCCTGTACCAACGGAAGTTGGCCCGGATACCGTTTCACTGTTCCCAGTTTCCAGATTGATTGATCCCTCTCCTATCTTCTGCAACCGGTAGAATTTGAGTGCTACATCGTCGTCGAAGTTGTAAATTGGTTCTTGTGCACCCCTTGGAAGTTTCGTAATCAGAAATCGAATGTATGAGTATAATTTCTCCAAGTCTGAGTCCTGAAACGGGATCACCTGCGCCATAAACGAATACAGATTCCGGAAAGCCACCAACTCCTTGCGGAACTCATCCCGGATATCTTCTTCGAGTTCGTTGTATCGACCCACGGCGGGATCGATGCAGACGTTCATCCTCGCATGGTCTGCGGGTGTTTGATTGGGTTTAGGTTTGTAGAAAACTTTACAGAACTCGTCAACTTCTGCCTTATAGTATATTTGATGCCCGTCCAACCTTGCTTGAAGTTCATAGAGCTGTTTTGGGTCAGCTTGCTCTCCAATGATTGTCTGTTCATAGTAGGGCTGAAAAGCTGTGAGGATCTCTTCTGGATCGTTAACGAAATCGAGAACAAAAGTGTCTTCTTTGCCTGGGTGTGTCCGATTGAGCCGTGATAGGGTTTGGACTGCCTGGATTCCCGCAAGTCGTTTATCCACGTACATCGTGTGAAGCAACGGCTGGTCGAAACCGGTCTGATACTTCTCAGCCACAAGGAGCACCTGATACTCTTCTGTTCCAAATCTCTCGGGCAGCTCCTTCTCGCGAATACCATTGTTCATGCCAACTTCGGTATACTCCACGGCTGGGACGTCTGGATCAATCACCGTGCCAGAGAAGGCGACTAAGGTTTTAATCCCCGTGTAACCCTTGTCTGCAATGTACTTGTCGAACACTTGCTTGTACTTGACCGCGTGTAGACGGCTGGATGTGACCACCATCGCTTTAGCTTTCCCACCAATCTTATGCATGGTGAAGTGATGGAAATGTTCAACCATCACCTCGGTTTTCTGTGCAATATTGTGCGGGTGCAAGCTCATGAATCGCGCCAGAGCCCGGGCTGCTTTGCGCTTATCCACCTTGGGATCGTTCTCGATGGACTTGATTAACCGGTAGTATGTCTTGTATGTGGTGTAGTTCTTAAGCACATCGAGAATGAAACCCTCCTCGATAGCCTGTCGCATGCTATAAAGATGAAAGGGTTGAGGCTTTCCGTCCGAATCAGGGGTTCCGAAGACCTCCAGTGTCTTGTACTTGGGTGTCGCTGTGAAGGCGAAAAAACTGATATTCGGTTGGTGACCGCGTTTAGCCATTGTTCGTAGAATCTCTTCTTCGTAATCCAGCAGACCTTTCTCTTCAACCTTCTGTCGAATTTCCTCCTTAATAACTGCTCCACCTAGGACTCCTTTAAGTTCGGTTGCTGTCTCACCACCTTGGGAGCTATGGGCTTCATCAATGATAACAGCATACTTTCGCTTAGGCAGATCACCAATTTTCTCAGTTACGAATGGAAATTTCTGGAGCGTCGTAATCACAATAGGTACACCAGTCGTTAACGCCTGAGCGAGTTGAGTGGAATTTACGTCAATCTTCTGAACCACCCCCTGCTTGTGCTCGAATTGATAGATTGTATTCTGGAGTTGCTGGTCGAGAACTACACGGTCTGTGACCACGATAACTGAGTCGAAGACCTTCTCATCTTTCTCGTCATAA
>CAZCPP010000589.1:0-2185 GCA_964500655.1 uncultured Anaerolineaceae bacterium
ATCGTCAAAAGATTCTCCATATAAATAATGACGATATCGCCGTCACCCGCGCCCTGGTCGAAGCTGGAAAGCTTTTGGATATCCAGGTTTTGGACCACCTGGTTATAGGTCAGGGTCGTTTTGTTTCGCTCAAAGAAAGAAACCTTGGATTTTAGTTTATTGGACATACACACACGAAAGGAAAAAATCATGTACTTCTCAAACTGCACCACCCCCGAAGAGATCAAGAGTTTATACCGCAAATTGGCCTTTGAAAATCACCCCGACCACGGCGGAGATACCCGCACGATGCAAGACATCAATAACGAGTATCATGAAGCTCTGAAGCGCACCAACGGTCACACCCACAAAGACGGAGAACGGGAATTCACCTACCGCTACGAATACGAGCGCGAGCAGGCCATCATTGAGACGATCAGCGAGTTATTGAAGCTCAAAATGGATGATGTCGAAATCTGGCTAATCGGTCTTTGGGTCTGGATTGTTGGAGACACCAGGCCCCACAAGGAAGAACTCAAATCCCTGAGATGTCGCTGGCACTCCAAGCGCAAATGCTGGTACTGGAAGCCTTACGAAGATCGCACCTTTTACAGTAAAAAGAGTCTGGGAAGTCTGGCCGCCCGATATGGTGCAACCAGGTTCGAGAGCGAAAGCGATCAGAAACCCGTACCGGCATAAATCCCAACTTCACCTTAAACAAAAACAATCCCCTGAAAAATGGGGATTGTTTTTTTTGCCAAGATTCAATTTGCGCTGCACTCACTGGGCAACCCTACCCTAGTTACCCAAACCGTTCGTGTCCCCCAGCCCCTAGCCATCGGGCGGGGGAAAGTAATCTAATATTAGGGGTAATCTGAATTCAGTAAAATATTTATTCTGATGGGTGTGTAGTACCATTATTAGTTTAGAGATTTGGCTATAGCTCCGGGCACCGTTGAAGTTTATCCAAATTAACCCAATCAGGAACAGCCCACTCGGGTAAAGGGGTAATATACCTTAGTATCCACCCATTTTCAGTCCACCAGAAGAGAAATTGACTCATATTACCTGAATCGCTAATATCTTCAAAGCCAAGAGCGGTCCAGTCAATCATAATATCTTGAAAATAAATACTAAACGCGCTTCGATCGCCCCCTATATCAAATCCTAAGCATTTTGGCTCTACATCTGATATAGCTTGTTCAAGTATCAGCGCAACATCATTACCAGATCTAAAACCATCAGTATGCATACCTGTTGCATAAGGCGCAAACTGAGTCCCGCCTTCTCCAACCAAAGCAGAAATCAATCGCGCTTTCTTTTTGTCCACCAAATAAGTTATGCATTGTAATATCAGATATGGATCATCATCCTGTAGCATTTTTTCATCATTACACATATCCAGCTGACTTGTCGCACTTAATGTTGGTGTAGTTTTTAGTATCTGAGTTGCGCTCGCTTCTATTGTTGGGAAAACAATAATTGATACATTTCTAGCATTTTTTGCCGATTCAACAGGATTTAGAGTATCTTCGAAACAACAAGCTCCATATTTTCTGTGCCCCTTTCTTGCTTCAAAATGTAAGTGGACAGAATCAGCTCCAACCATTCCCACTTTTCCTATAAAATCTCCTTTACTCACCCTTCCATATGTCCTTGCAATTGACGATAAATGAAGATAGCAAAAGGTAATATCCATTGTCTCAGTGAAAATACAAATCTTGCCTGTTGGCCCACCAAAACCAACAATTTCACCGTCTGCAACAGCATAGACATCTTCATATACGCCGGATGTCCCAAAATCTACCCCAGTATGTTTACAATCATCACATTCTTTACAGCCCTCCAACGCCCCCCAGATTTTACATTCTTCTTCACCCCAAATATGGGTTAAATATCCTTTGTCACCTAGTATCCACGAACGCAGTATTTCGTAATCTAGCCCCACTTCAACTGTATCAGTCGGCGATTCTATGATCAAAGGGATTTCAGGATTGCAAGCCTGAAGAATTGAAATTATTACAAAGAAAGATACAACCAAAATATTGCTGATTATGTGTTTTTTAAAAGTAATTCTTACCATATTATCCCCGCGGGTTATCAAAAAATCTAATCGAAGATCTCAACCACTAATTTAATTTGTTCCTTATTTATATAGACTCTACTGCAAAAAGGGTGCTAGACCCTCCTCAAAACAGCAAAAGTT
>CAZCPP010000590.1:0-2185 GCA_964500655.1 uncultured Anaerolineaceae bacterium
ATCCACCTGACCATTGCATCCCACCAGACCACAGCAATCCGCCCGACCAGAGCAATCCACCCGACCAAACCAAATTAGAAGTAATGGTCGGTTGAGTAGCGTGCCATGCCATTACTGGTGATGTCAGGATAAGCACAGCAAGAACGATTACTGTACATACGATAAGAGTTGCTTTGAATTGTTTTGACATATTATTCCTGCCTTTCGGTGATCGTTTTCGTTGATAATAGAATAAAGCAATTCAAGAAACACCACATCCCTCAACTTGGGTATTTCTATATGGACCATATGGACCATTCGTACCATGGGCCATATGGGTGAAGTCGCAAATAACAGAAGTTCTCAGAGATCGGGGGGAATTTTCCAGGTTAATGGGTGAGTGGGGTGCGGAGCACCCCACTCACCCATTAACCTGTGGATCATCTCGGGAATTATTTGAATGTCTTAATATACTTATTCGTATGTTACCGTCTCTAGCTCATCTAAATCACGCGACGCACCTAACTGTGTAAAGATTTTCTGAGCAGCATTTCGATGAAACTCAAAATTATCCTGATAGCCTTTCAACCGAGCATATTCCATCTCGAGAGCATGCAAACGCCCACATTCCAGATTTTCCTGTCCTTCCCCCAGTGATTCCCAGGCAGCTTTTAGCATATCGCCGGCATCCTGGATATTTCCCTGATAGAGCAAGCTTGTCGCAGTTAATCGAATTGAGGTGGAAACTAATGGACTTAACCCGATATTTGTAGCAAGTTTTTCAGCTTCACGAGAGCTTTCTTCAGATTCCTTATACTCACCACTAGCAAGGTATATCTCTGCAGTTGTACAAAGAGCTTCAACGATCACATCCGGGGCATTGATTTCCTTTGCTAATCGCAAACCCTGCTCAAGGTAACTTCTTGCTTCCTCACTCTTATTTTGATAATGAAGTGACAAAGCCAGGCCAATAAAAGAATTCGCTGCATTGTGATTCATTTGTAAAGGAACCGAAATTGCCAAACTGTCTCGATAATAAGTCTCTGCGAGAGCGACATGGCCCTGATCGCGCGCCAGATGTCCTAAATTGTGATTGGTTATGGCAACTCCATCAACGTCTCCCATTTCTTGACGCAAGCGTAGGCTACGTTTCACTGAATCGAACGCAGCTTGCCAATTCCCAGATACGCTTTCAAGAACACCCAGATTACTCAAGGCGGCTGCCACTCCCCAGCTGTAACCCATTTTTTGCCAATAACTCATCGCCGTTCTCGTGTGGCTCATTGCACCTTCGAGGTCGCCCTGGCGATAAAGAATTCCACCTAGATAATTTTCTACCATTGCCAAAGTCGTAATACTATCAGCCAGACGCGCAAAATCCATTGATTCCATAATCGTCGCTTTGGCGTTATCTAGATCAGAGAGCATAAATTGGCACCACCCAAGCCGAGCATAGATCAACGCGGCTTCAACTTGAGCAAGGCTATTTCCAGGATCCCCAATCAGCTCTAAAGCTTTCTCGAGATAACTAATCGCCTGCTCTTGATCTCCAATTTTATGGGCTGTATCACCCATCCTGCGGTAAATTCCAGCAATCTGCGAAGACGAAATATCTGGGCTTTCTAGAAGATCCAATCCATTTTGAAGAACGGCCAATGAGGCCTCAAAATTCCCAATAAACTGATAAACTTCGCCCATTCCTCGAATTATCCTCCAACGAGATTCATCGCTAACATCGGAAACCGCCGCTAACAACTCTGAGGCTTGTTCAAAATATGTCACAGCAACTTCATTGGCATGTCTTGCAGCTGCCCGCTCACCAGACAATATCAGATAATGGAGGGCTTTTTTATACTTTTCAGCTTTTCCAAAGTGATAGGCAAGATCCTCTGCATGCTCATTCTCGCTACCAGCCCACTGAATTTCTAGACCCTCAGCAGTACGGCCATGAAGAATTCGGCGCTGGGCGCGTAAGACTGTGTTATAAACAATAACTTCGATCAAGGGATGGCTGATTTCCCAGTGACCTACTTCTAACGTTGGATTTATCATTCCCCGGCTTTGAAGCAAAGCAAGTAAAACATCCACATCATCCATGCTGGCCACATGCCTGAGAAGGTCTTCATCAAAACGGTGTCCAATCACTGAAGCAACTTGCAATAACTGTCGTGCTGGTGTTTCTAACGAGTCCACGCGCGATCTGATT
>CAZCPP010000591.1:0-2175 GCA_964500655.1 uncultured Anaerolineaceae bacterium
CCTCCTTGACCTGATTTTATCCGCTTATCCTTTACTCAACTGCGTAACATGAGTACTTAATATAAAACAATCACCTTAACCCGAAAGGGGTATTCCATGGACCGCCTATTTGCAGCCTTCTCTCTTGTAATGTTTGTATCAGCCTGTGCTCCGTCCGAGCAAGCAATCCAAACAGCCCTTGCCAAAACACAAGAAGCAGCTCCTACCAATACTAGCACAGCAGTACCGCCTACTAAAACTCCAACAGCCACAGTAACTCCATCACCCACTCCTGATGTACGGGTAATAACTGCAGACCCAAAAGAGTTTTTATTAGATGCCGATGATTTGCCCAGGGAAGGAAAATACTATTTACCTAATGCAAATTGGAAAACTCCTCATCGAAACAGCGAAATCTTGAACGCATGGGGAGCTGAAAAGGGTGGAAAATACATAAATGAAACTGGTCGTGTTGACGGTTGGATAGTTGCTTATAAACGTGGTTCAAGCAAAGTTCCTTTACCTGATGAAGTTTACGACAATGTTGTTTTATATCAAACAGCTAAAGGCGCACAATATTCAATTACAAAATACGGTGACACAAATCTCTCCCCCGATTTCGTGGAGATACAATCTCCTCCAGCTGTAGGCGATTTGAGCAGAGCCTTTCTTTTGAAGAAAGGTAATACATCTGAATATTTGTATTATTTCTCGTACAGAAATTATTTGCATGTATTAGATATTTATGGCTTAGAGAGTGAAGTCAATCCCAAATTTGTGGAACAAATAGCAAAAAAACTACTTGCAAAACTAGAGGATGCTCAATTGTCTAACTCGCAGTAATTCAAAAAGGGGTTATTAGAAATAACTTTTGTGTCTTTCTTATCCATAGCCGTTATGAATAATTTTTCCTTTTCCTATATTAAACATTTGTCTGACTATACAGGAATATGGAACTTGACAAGGCCTTTTTTTGACAATATAATACTTACGTATATGTAACTTTCCGTAAGTAATTAGGAGTTAGCCATGACTACTACCCTAACCACAACCCAAGCAGTTGACACCACAGCAATTGAGCGCGCCAATCTTGCAGATAGCACGAAAGACAAATACAGGCGCGAAGTGCAAGCCATGTCAAAAGCGGGGGTAAACCCTTTTGACCATGTAGCCCTAACAGAGTATGCAATGACGTTGAAGTCATCCCGTAAGGCATTTTTAAAATCAGCATTGCGCTTGATGACCCTGGACTATGAAAACAAAGTAAAAGGCAGTGTAACACCTGAGAACTTGCCGGCAGCACAAGCGGCAGTCATGCGCCTTGAGGCAATGCGGGAAACAGTTAAGGTTAAAGCACCCAAAGGCACGAAAGCGCACACCTGGCTTTCCCCTGCCCAGGTGAGAGGGATAACTTCTAAGTGTGGTGATGATCTGGAAGGAAAACGCGACTGGATAGTGCTAGGGCTATTATTGGGCGCTGGGTTGCGGCGCGAGGAAATTGTTAACCTGACATTTGATGCTTTGAAACAGCAACCCACAAAGGGTGGAAAAATGCGGGACGTGTTGGAAGTCAAAGGTAAGGGTGCAAAGGATAGGGTTATCCCTATTAGTGGCTTGCTGGCTGAACGCTTGCGAGAATGGCGCGATAAAGTTGGCGGTGGGCTTATTGGACGATCTCTGGGGATGAAAAAGGAACTGGGCGAGAGTATGTCGGCGGTAGCAGTGTTTCAGCTTATCCGTAAATATGGGAAGATGATCGATATACCTGAATTAAGCCCCCATGACTTGCGAAGAAGTTATGCACACCTGGGATATGACGCGGGTGTGCCTATCACGCAAATCAAGGAACTGTTAGGTCATGCCAGTGTTGCTACAACTCAAAAGTATCTTGACCTATCACTGGACTTGGATAATACTGCTAGTGATTTTGTACCGTTGAGTGGTGACTAGTAAAACCTAATAATAGTGTTATTAGAAAATTGTATAGGGGGCTTGACAACATCGCCATAAACGTATATGCTATATATATCACCATGAGAGGGCACACCTAAGGTTTCGTCCGAAGGTTACTCCCTCTTTTTTATTTAAGTCCTCTTTCGATACTCCAATTTTGCTCGGAGATCGGAAACGTAAACCATAAACCGGTGATATTCCCTTAGCAAAGACGAGTAGCTATTTTTATTAGGGATGATTATT
>CAZCPP010000592.1:0-2165 GCA_964500655.1 uncultured Anaerolineaceae bacterium
TGGGCGTAAGGGATTTGAGAGGAGCTGCTCCTAGTACGAGAGGACCGGAGTGGACTGACCTCTGGTGTGCCAGTTGTTCCGCCAGGAGCATCGCTGGGTAGCTACGTCGGGCAGAGATAACCGCTGAAAGCATCTAAGTGGGAAACTCGCCTTAAGATTAGATCCCTGTATTTCGGTTAACGAAGTAAGACCGCAGGTAGACTACCTGCTATATAGGCAGCATGTGTAAGCACAGTAATGTGTTAAGCTAAGCTGTACTAATGGTCGAGGGCTCAATCCCGTGGTACGGAGAACTTGATACTCTTCCGAAAGTGCATCAGTTATTATTCAGGACTACTATGTGAAATAGTCCCTTGGTGATTGGAGCGGTGTGGGTACACCCGGGAACATCCCGAACCCGGCAGTTAAGCACACCAGCGCCGATGGTACTTGGCTGGCGACGGCCTGGGAGAGTAGGTCATTGCCAAGGGGCTTTTCAATTATGAAAATAGACCGCTTTTGGCGATCTTTTCCTTTATAAAACGCCCACAAAGGGCGTTTTCATTTTTTTTGAAGGTTTTGATAATTTACTTAGAGTACAAATAGGGGTTTTCAATAAGGTCGTCCTCTTTCAAAGCGAAAAGTCTTCCCTCATCTTCTGACGTTACTACGAAGAACGGACAGACAAGACAACTACTAAATTTCCTTGCAAAAGTTCCCTGGATTTCACCTTTACAATACGAACCGCTAATTGCCCAGCAAAAGCGTCCACCGTTCTGACCGCCATTCACCCCATCGAATTCTGCGTTTGTGGCAACAGGACATTCTCCGAATTCAACAACTTTTCTTCCTCCAGGCTCGCGACCACAGTGCATAAATTCCCAGCAATTTTCTTTTTCACTCATTTTCTGTCCATAAGCTCATCAGATTGAATAATCTATGTTAGCATGATATTTAAATAAATTTCTTTACAATACTGTAATTTTGGATTCAAGCTCATAATTAAGATTCTCTGTATTGGATAAAGCCAGGAGGCAAGATGCCCAGACCAGATGACGGATTAGGGTTCATGTTGAAATATGAAAACATCGCCTGGTATCAGGATGGGGCTGTCAGAATCCTCGACCGGCGTGTGTATCCACACAAAATTGAATTTGTAGTTTGCAATGATTACAAGCAGGTAGCACAGGCCATTGCGGACATGGTCACGCAGAGCGGCGGGCCGTGGATGGCGGCTATGCAGGCGATGGTGATGACAGCTTACCAGGTGCAGGATGAATCAAAAGAACAGGCCAAAGCCATTTTAAAGGAAGCAATTCATACTGTGACACACGCTAGACCGACTACCTCGGAGCGGATGGTGGCGGATATGGGGAAAGTGCTCCATTACGCGGAAGCAACTTTGGAGGGGGGAGAAGCGCTTGGTCCATCCACAGAAAAGTACGTGCGCAATAGTGTGGATAGGATTTATGCAAGAGCACGGGCGATCGGTGAAAATGTGGTCGATTTATTGCCTGATAAGGTCACTATCCTGACGCAGTGCTTCGCGGAGTGGCTGATCGGATTCACGTTGCTAGTCTGCCAGGAGCGCGGGGTGGACGTTTCGTTGATTTGCCCCGAGACGCGGCCGTATTTACAGGGCGCACGGCTGACGGCCAGTGTGGCGCACGATATGGGCGTGCCTGTGACAGTGGTGACCGACAATATGCCAGGCTACCTGCTTTCGCAGGGCATCCCGGATGCCTTCATTTGCGCGGCGGACGTGGTTACGTTGGACGGGCATGTGATCAACAAGATCGGTACGTATCAGATCGCACTAGCGGCGCACGCCAACAAGATCCCCTTTTATGTCACCAGCACGCCCTCAGCTGATAACCCCACCATCGATTCTGTCACTATCGAGGAGCGCGACCCCGAAGAAGTTTTGCATGCCATGGGCCAGCGCACGGCGATGGACGGCGTACAGGGCTATTACCCGGCCTTCGACATCACACCGCCGAATCTGGTCAGCGCGGTGGTGACGGCTAAAGGCGTCTTTTCACCTTACGATTTGAAGAATCCCTTTGGGAAGAATGACTGAAAAATGGAATATGAATGTTACCTAGTTGGGATATTGATTTTATTGTAAAAATATCCTAGTAGTTTAGCAAATATAGTTTGACGGATAAGCGGAAAGATGGCATTCT
>CAZCPP010000593.1:0-2161 GCA_964500655.1 uncultured Anaerolineaceae bacterium
TGTCTGAAAAAATATTACAACGCAGTAGATGGGACTTTTTACGACGCCATCAAAATTGGAGGTGGGCTATTCTGATCACATGGTCAAAGAACAGCTCATCAATATAGTCAAAAAGCTTATTGAAACCGATGCCGATCTGGATTTCCTATCCAAATTATCAAAATCTGAGCTTGAAACGCTTGTTGCCGCCGTTCGGAACCGGGTGGAAAATTTCGGTGAATCCTGACATCGTCTGATTATACTTATGAAAACCTTGAAAGTAGCGAAATTCGTGATTAGAAACGGTAATCATTGAAGAATAATAGGGGTATTAATCCCCCAATGAACTGACTAAACGCCGACAGAAATCCATTTTCTCCTCTATTAAGTCCGGCCTTTTTTGCTGAAAGCGCTTCTTATCACGCTGAAATGTTTATAAAATCCGAATTGGGAGACAATATATTGTGGTAGATGCTGGCAGTGTTTGAAATCAACGACCATCCCCAGATGAAATTCGTTTAAAAATAAAGGCATTAGATCAAAAATGGTACTTGAGTATTATGTGCGGTCACTGTAGCATAATGGCAATTCTATCAATATCTAGTTTCCAATAAAATTCGTTTCTTAAATCATTTCATCGACGTGTTATCATCCGGGGCGATATATGAGAGGGGGCTAGGTTATGAAGAGGGGTGTTGATATTACTGGCGCTGGCCATTCAGTTGGTTTATGGTGGCTATGATGACTGGCGTCTGCTGATGTCCTTGCCGATTAATGGTATATTTAATGCAATCGAGTAATTCAGAAAAAGCCGTATTAAATTGTATGTCAAAGGTGGAAAGACGTACCTGTCAGGATAAATTATCTCTATCATACATTGGGATGAAGGAGATATGAGAGCATGAAAACAATTTCAGTATTTTTGTGTGTTATGTTATTAATTTTTAGTGCAGTAGGAATATCGCACGCCAGCCAAATATTTTTTGATGACTTTAACACTGGCGCTGATTCAGCTTGGGGCAATGAAAGAGGAACATGGCGAGACATCGGTGGGGTCTATGATGCTACCAACCCTGATAACATCCCACAAACCTATTCAAGCGTAACGACATTGGCAACCCTTACCGATTTCGCTGTGGACGTGGACGTGAATGCTGTCGACGATGGCGGCATATGGCTTCGGAGTAATTACAACAGTGGACTCATCAACGGTGTGCTTTTTATCACAGGTGGTGAGAACGGTACTTACGATGGCCTATACTGGGCTGTCATCCAGAATGGCGGCACCACATCGTTTGGCAGCGTTATTATAGACGGTTTTCAGGGCAGCGATGTGCACCTGCGAATCGAGGTCATAGGCAATACGTATTCAGCCTTTGTCGATAACAGTCCGAATGCGTTGATCACTATGACGTCGAATGTATTCTCATCAGGAAGCGTGGGGCTTTACGATTATTCTCCAATTAGTGGGGCAACAACACCGCGAGGTCAAACATTTGACAATTTCACTGTAAGTGACTTCTCGACTCCAGCTCCAGTTCCAGTACCCAGCACCATGCTCCTATTAGTTCCTGGGCTGGTCGGTCTTGCAGGGTTCAGGAGAAAGAAATCTAAGAAATAAGAGCGCAAATGCCCTCTTTAGAGTATGTATTACAAATGTGGCTAATACATACAGATAAACGTAACAGGTTCGAACGACTCCACATCCAATTAGGGTGATGGCACAACCGAACAGAAAAAGACAGGGTTCAATTACGGTCCTGCTTTTTTTTGAGCTATTGCGATTAGAATCTGTAATCAAACATTTTTGAGGTGGTCCAAAAGTAAAGCTCCCGATACGCAGTCTTCTATCGAGTCGAGCGGAAAATTCACCGGATTTGCACCCCTCCTGACAAATCCATTTTTTCAAGTTATGAATCTCCTCGCAACCCCGTGCAGCGGGATCTCCGCTTTCAGCCGTCGTAGCTGAAGCTACTATGGCGGAGTCGGCTGGCGAAGTCGGCTCGCTACGACAAGCTGCGGGGTATCAAAGCGGAATGCGCCGAAGCCAGCCCGCCGTCGCCCTAAAAATAAGCTACTGCGCGTTCACCCTGCCTTCTCTGTCAGACCATAGCCTCTGGCGACGGCTGATCGTACATTCCGCACCCTCGATAGTGGTTATTTGAGTATTTTTTCAGGTCCA
>CAZCPP010000594.1:0-2136 GCA_964500655.1 uncultured Anaerolineaceae bacterium
GGTAATACCTTGTAGGGGCGAAGCATGCTTCGCCCCTACAAGAGAAATATAAATATGAAAATCGGTGTCCTTGCTTTGCAGGGTGATTTCGTAGAACATGTTGTTATGCTCAAAAGCCTCGGCGTGAAAACTGCCGAGGTTCGCCTAGCGGAGCAGCTTAATGATCTCAATGGACTTATCATCCCTGGCGGCGAGTCCACCACGATTGGCAAACTAGCCACCGACTTTGGCCTGATGGAGCCACTGAAAACCTTCGGAGGACGTCATGCCATCTGGGGTACTTGCGCGGGCGCCATTTTTCTCTCCAAAGATGTCAGCCGCGAACAGCCCTTGTTGCGCCTGATGGATATAATAGTGGCACGCAACGCCTTTGGAAGACAGGTGGATTCGTTCGAGGCCCAGCTGGATATCCAGGAGCTGAAGCAGGCCACAGGTACGGACGAAGCGTTCCATGCCGTCTTTATACGTGCACCTATTATTGAATCTGTATTCGGGGATGCGAAAGTACTCGCATCCTTACCGGACGGGAGAATTGTCGCTGCACAACAAGGACATTTCCTGGCGACCTCATTTCATCCAGAACTTACCGGTGACAGTCGCTTTCATGAGTATTTCTTGTCTATAATGGATTAATGACTATTCGTTCGCTCGACATCCTCGATCTACCCCTCATTACGCGCTACCGTAACGACGCCCTGACCCTCGACAGCACGCGGGCATTAACGCGTGGCCATCCGCTGGGCGCGATTGGCTTGCTAGCCTATGTCAACCCGGCTCGAAATGTCTATGCGGCCATATCGAATAGCGATGATGCTTCCCTACTAGGAGGTGTCATCCATACCCGTGGCGAAACCTACGCAAAATTGCTTTATCTGGCGCCTGCTTCCAATCTCGATCATACTGCACTGCCGGGGCTGGTGGAACACCTGGTGGTAAGGGTTGGGGAATGGGGCGCATTTCACGTCATTGCTGAGATTGATGAATCTAGCGACGCTTTTCCTGCATTGCGACAAGCCGGCTTTTCGGTCTATGCCTGGCAGCGCATGTGGGATGTCAGCGAGTTAAACACCTCCAGCTCAACCAAAAATTGGACCCGTGCCCGGTCCGTCAATCAACCCGATTTACAAAACCTGTACTATCAAATCGTGCCGCAATTGATGCAGCCCGTGGAACCGTTATCAAAAAGCGCGCGGGGCCTGATTTGTAATGGTGACCTCAAGTGCTTTGTCAGCCTGGCATCTGGGGCGCGAGGCATCGTGATGACCCCCTTGATCCACCCTGAAGCCACAGATGTGGACGCGAAGCTGGCATCCTTGCTCAATAACATTCCAGAGCGCCGGGGCCGCCCGGTTTACCTGTGTGTGCGCTCGTATCAGGCCTGGCTGGAACCGGCCCTCGAGGATCTGGGTGCCAGTTCTGCGCCACGACAAGCCGTGATGGTCAAGCACCTGGCGCGCCAGATCAAGGATGCTCAAACTGCGCCGGCGGTGCCATCGGGGGTCAGTGTGCAACCTTCACGTGTTAGCAGGATTGAAGAGAAATAGAGTTTAAATAAATTGGGAGGAAATATTGTGAAAAAATCAGATCGAGTCTATGGTTTCAAGATGTGCCTTCCACCGCTTCATCGGGCATCAGAAAATTGGCATAAAAAATATTCTCCCGGGAAATACTACTAGGCAAAATTGGCAATATTGTTAAGTATTTGATAAATAAAACCTTCAGCTTTCACTCGCAAGTAGGTTACAATTGAAAGACCATGAGTGAATGGCAGCCTTATAATAATGGTCGCAGCATTGGCGTGAAAGGCTCTGAAGGCGGCCAGATCGTCCGTGATGAAGAGCATCCGCAGGGCGCACGCATCACCATCAAACAGGGAAATGACTATGTTTCGGTCTCCTGCAATATCTCCGGTAAGATCGACCACACGCGCTTTTTCAAAGAAATGACAGTCGCTGAGCGTGAGTATATTATCATGCAGGAAGAGTTGGCCAGAGTAATAGGCGCCATTTCATCTGCCAAAGCTGCAGACATCAAGGTTTGGGAAGCGATTTCGGGCTTTGTAGCACGGTTTCCATAGAATATTTGGTGGTGGTTAAGTAATAAGTGATAGATTGTATAGATTGTATTGGACAATAA
>CAZCPP010000595.1:0-2123 GCA_964500655.1 uncultured Anaerolineaceae bacterium
GTTTTGGATGATCATGCCCACTCTATTCTTTTCTTAAAGTGCAAACATAGTGACTTAATTTGGTGCCGGTCTTTTCCGTATTTTAGTAATATTCCTCTTCCGCTCCAAGCCCTACTGTCAACTCCAGGAACTCCAAGAAAAGTTCCAAGGTATTCGGATCATAATCTGGCCTGATCAGCCTGGCACCATGCTCCCCACTTCCAGGAACCAAATGCATACGATCCAAATATTCCTCAGCAGCCTTGCATGTTGGTGAAGATTGGCCATCGGCCTCTCCAGCCAGGCACCATACCGGGACTGGCGGATCAAATTCCATGAGATTTTTTACATCCTCAGTGTAATTGTTGCCGTTGTAGTTCCCGGGCGACCAGGAAAAAGCGCCCGCATAATCTACTGGCACTAATTCAGTCTGCACGCGCCCGTCCCACTGCAAACCGGGGAAAATTTCCAGAGCCGCTACCTGGGCTCCATTTGGCCATTCGCCGCTCGCGTTCTCACTGCTCATCAGCGCTTCGATTGCTCGCAAAAGACCCGTTACTACTGCATCGGCGCCTATGCTTGTTCCACCACCAACAATCTTTCGAAGGAATTCGACAACAGAGGCATCGTCAGCTGCACGATATAAACCATCCCCTTGGTGGCTTTGTTCCATGAGATTTGCCTCTACACCAGCCGCAGTTAGATAAGCTGCTTTGGCATCTAATGTCCAATTACTTGAAGTTCCTAACCCCTTATCGCTCTCACCATAATCTCGAAAATCGAAGGTGAAGACAGATAAGGAAGCATCTTCCGGCATGGGAGGGAACCATGTCGGGTCCCACTGGGGCAATGTGCCGGGAGGTTCTGGACAACCTTCCATTTCAGCAGGATTTTCATCGAGGCGGTTTTGCAGCCAGGGAGCAATTCGACACCAATCACGCTGATCACCACCGGCCCAATGCATCAAAACAACTATCGGAGAATTAGCATACTTCGACGCATAATAATATCCCACCAGATTCTTGCCATCTTCGGCTTGAAACTCCACCCGCTGTGGATCTGCTGGCAAGTTCGATAATTCAACCTCCGGAGTTTCCTCCGAATAGAGTGGTGTCCCTAAAGGCACTGGGGCCGCGGTTATCAGGAACAGGACCAAACTTAGTACAATACGAAATGATTTACTCATAGCATCCTCCTTAATGCACACCTTTGGGAAAAAATCCTGTAAAATATATTAGCATAGAATCATTGATTTTTGAAAGTACCCGAGTACCTTTTTTATGCGATCGATATAATGAGACTCCCGCACATAGTTGGAGGCAGATATGCTAAAAAAACAGTTCGTAAAATCACGAAAGGTCAGTAAGATCACTTTTGAAATCCCGAAAGATGAACTCCCCGAGGGTGTGGACGCTCAGACTGTCCACCTCGTGGGTGATTTCAACAATTGGGACCCTGTTGCTACCCCGATGAAAAAACTGAAGGACGGCACCTATAAAATTACTTTGGAATTAGAGCCTGGCTGTGAATATCACTTTCGTTACTTAATAGATAGCGAGTTTTGGTGCAATGAATGGCATGCCGACGGCTATGCATCTAACCCCTTCGGAGCCGATAATTGCGTGGTTGTTACTCCAACAGAATAATATCTTCCGAAGAAATTCCTGGTATCGGCTCGTATTTGCTCGAAGCGCGACTACATTTGATCTAGCAACATAACTCCACCCTCCTTATAATCCGGCATCTGAATAATTCTGAAGGGTTTATCCCATGAATTACCATAGCATACTCCATCGGTATGGACATCTACTAATTTCCCTGACCTTACACAGACAGGCACTAGCATCTTCCCTTAATGGGGGTGCAGCAGATTCTGCAGGGATAAAGCGATGCCCGCAGTGACCGAAATATATACTTCCTTCAGAAACTTCTTGGTTGAAGTTAGAATAACTTATTTGAATTATTTTGAAGATGGAACAACGTCATCTTTCCAAATGATCTAAGGTAGTGTTGCAAGCTCTCCAGCAACGATCTGGGGGACCAAGGCATCAATCTCAGCTTCAAGTTCGCCAGGGACTGTGGCTGTACCATAGCCCAGACCGACACCATCGTTCTCCAGGGTGCCCAGGTAGTTGCCACCAGCG
>CAZCPP010000596.1:0-2116 GCA_964500655.1 uncultured Anaerolineaceae bacterium
GAGTTTACTCTATGACTGGTCTTTTCTCACTCTAAATGTACGGTAGAAAAATATTTATTAAGCTTATGCTTTCGTAAAGAAGAGAATGGTTGCAAACCGCAATACCCTTGTTTCGTCCATTATCGCAACAGTTATGATTTTCGCTTGCAGTGGCGTTTTTACGTTGCCAGGGCAAATTACCCCTACAATACCCCCAGAAGCGACATCCACGCCATACTTTTCAGCTACAGTACCCCCCTCTCCAGCGACGAGCACACCAACCTTTTCAACGGTACCCCCAACTAATACATTAACCCCTGTTTATATTCCAAATCCGCATCCAATTCGTCAAACATTCATTGCTAAAGATGGGCGACAACTGATTGGGTATTTCTATCCAGCCTGGAAACCAAATGCCCCTGTTGTTGTACTCATGCACTCGTACGGAAGCAACCAGACCTGGTGGCATGAGAGCTCGATCATCAAGTGGCTTCAAAACTGGCCAGTCCCAATGATGCTTGCATCTCCCACTCCAAGCGCAAGCGGTCGATTGCCAACCATGTCAGCTAATCTATCCTTCGCGGTTTTCACCTTTGACTTTCGCGGACATGGAGAAAGCCTGCCTGACAATATCATTGAAGATGGATTTCGTAAGCATGCCAATGGATTGTTGATGGATGCAACATCTGGCTATCAAGCTGCTAGCCAGATGCTGGGCGTAGATCCAACCAAAATGATCGGCCTGGGAGCCAGCATCGGTGCTGACGCGGTCGTTGACACTTGCGGTGAAGGCTGCGTCGGTGCATTCTCAATTTCACCGGGAAGTTGGTTGAAAGTCGATTACGCTCGAGCTACTCGCAAGCTCATCGCTGATGGGAAGCCTGTTCGCTGCATGTATGCTGTCAAAGATAAACCTTCTCCAAATACCTGCATGAATATTAAACCCGGAAACAACTATAAAATTTTTGCCTATCCCGGTGAAAAACATGGAATGACCTTCATTAGAACGCCGCAAAATATGGAAGCAGATTTTGGCACAAATCTCCTTGATTTTCTTCTAGAAGCAATCCAATAACATTTCAAGACGACACATAATGCAGAAGTGGATTAAATTATTCCAATCCATTTTTTTTTCATAACAAATAGATATGCGTTTTCAACGGAAATCATCCTATATTTTTGCTACAATCAATTAATGAAATCGTACGATTACGCACAACGCCAAGGCGTTGAAGATATCTCCTGGGAACGCTTTGGAAAGCTCTCCCAACTTCTGACCGAATGGCTATCCGGGAAGAAAATCGATCTCGTCATAGGAATTGCACGTGCAGGCCTGTTCCCTGCTACTGCTGTGGCCTGTGCATTGAGACGTGAGTTATACCCGGTGCGAATAACCCGTCGAGTTAATGACGTGATTCAGTACGAAAGCCCGATCTGGCGTGTAGATGTACCTTCCACGGTGGCAGGCCAAAGGGTGGCAGTGATCGATGAAATCACCGACACAGGCGAAACCCTGGCCCTCGTCTCCGCCAGGACAATGGAAAGAGGTGCGCGTCGGGTCTGGTCTCTAAGCCTGGTCACTCATTCGTGGGCGAATCCCCAGCCTGACTTTTCCGCTCTAAATAGCGACGCATTGATTATCTTTCCCTGGGACAACCAAGTACTGACCGATAATGGCTGGCAATTGCACCCCGAGTTGGAGGCCGCGATTAGCGCCCAAAACATCAATAATTCGAAGGGTCAATAAATAATCACAACTATGAGGCTAGAGAAATGTTATGACCACTAAGCGCGCCCCAAGCAAAATTATCCCGCGAGCATTTCCTGGCATCACCCCAGATGAAGTGCAGGAATTGATTGCTCACAGCAAGATCAATAATTATCCTCCTGATACCGTTTTGTGTCGCGAAGATGAGATCGAACACATCTTTTACATGATCCTGGACGGTGAGGTGGAAGTCACCAAGAAGATTAATCAGGCTGAAGCACGCTTGTTACAAACATTAATACCCGGAGACTTTTTCGGGGAAATGGGCATCATTCACAATGCACCCCGCGCAGCTACTGTAATTTCAAAAACAGATCTAGTAGCTTAGCAAACATCAATTGTTGGATAGAGGCTATGCAATTTAATGCG
>CAZCPP010000597.1:0-2105 GCA_964500655.1 uncultured Anaerolineaceae bacterium
TAGATAACTGATATAGATTGCATACAACGACGTAAAGAACATCCAGACTGCAGACGCGACAATAGGGATGTCAGGCCACAAATAGAAGAAATGGAAGGCATGCCGAATACCAAAGAATAACGCGGAGATCAGCGCTGCCTTCCAAAAGCTATGCTGCTTACGAAGGCCTCCAAACATATAGCCTCTGTAGAACAGCTCTTCGCCGAAGGGTGCCCACATCAGAGCAAAAAATGCGAATAGGTTCTGAGCAGTGTCCTGTGAGATACCAAGATCTTGCGTGACAGCGGCGAACATCACGTCCATAGCTGCATCTATCGAATAAAATGGATCGGATGCTAAGCCCCAACTACCTAGAACCTGCTCGTAGAGCCAGCCTGAAATGCCTCTATCAATGACGACATCCAGAGCAAAGATGCCAAGGGTTATCACCCACGATGCAGCCATAACCTTGCGAAAACTGCCGAACTTATAGGTTTTCAGAAAAATGGGTACGCCGGTTGAAAGGATCACAAATACCGGAAAATATGGCCCCCACGGCGCGAGCATGGTCTCTACAAGCATCAGCAAGCTGAGAATGGCTGAGAACACGATAATTCCGTTGGTTGACGCTAACCAGCCTTTTAGTTTTACCACCACCACTCCTCCTTATTCATTTCTCACTCAATTTCTTAGACCAATAGGATTTTGATCTTGATTGCATGGTTAAATTTTGATTGAATACTGCATTCCATCGCCAATAGGCAGAATTATCGACAAGAACCCATTTGATGGATCATTCATATACTCACTGTATTCAACGAGTGATTTTTTGAATTTGATCACATCATCAGCAATGACGATTGCATTTTTATGCATATTGTTCGCTAACTGCTGTACAAGGGGCAAGTAAAGAGATTTCCAGCCGTCTAAAAATAGCATATCTATTTCCATATCTACAGCTTGCAGTGTCTCAACTGCATCTCCTAGTCGAATCTCAACAATATCCTCCAACCCTGCCCTGGATATATTTTCCCTGGCCTGCTCAACCTTTTCAGCTTCAATTTCTGTTGAGATTACTTTTCCGCCGCCATTATCTTTTACAGATGCAGCTAAATAGATTGTCGAAATGCCGAATGAGGTGCCAAATTCTATAATATTTCTTGCTCCTATTGATCTTGCAATCATATACAGACACTTGCCCTCTTCTTCTCCCACCGATACATAAATGTTTTTAAACGCGTGAGACTTGGTACCCGGATCTTTTGAGAATATATGTTTCTTGCCTGAAAACAGGTCTCGAAATATCAAGAAACCAAATTTGCTAAATTGCCAAATATCTTTTCTGGCCTCTTCATGCAAATAATTCAAAACGCTCTTAATTTTATGTTCATCTAGGGATAGTGTTTCCATGTTTTTCTCTCCACTCCAAGGTAAAGGTTTGATCAGTTTTCTCCTAAACCGTCTTAAATGATTCCGGTGCTACTGATGACGAAACCTGCTTGACGCAGCAGCGCTACAAAGTGTGCCTGATCTTCCGGTTGGTCGAAGCTCACGATTAACTCCTCGGGCTTATCCCGTCTTTGCCTGTGCACGAAACGGACGGCCCAGCGGTCTTTGAAGCCCAGAACCTTGCCTGATTCGACGGAAACCACGTTTGTCGAATTAAACGTCAGTCCCCAATGGGTGTCGCTTACTTTGATACCTTGGTATCGAGTGATGTCGCGAATGTATACCATCACTTGCTTGTTCTTCAAAGGTATGATGTTGGCAAGCCCTTTTGTGAATTTACGCCACCTTCTTCCGACTTCGATGGAGGGCCGGATCTTTTTAAGCTTCTGGAGCCGTCCTGTGACCTGTACTCCCTGTCTCACGCCCCCTTTTTGTGCATCCCCGCTGGGTTGAGATACCACCGAGACAAATACCACACTTGGGAAGGCTACAATCACGAGACTGGCCAGGCCCAAAACAGAAAAAAATACGAGCAGAGTGGCCGCGATTGGCACACTGGATGGATGCGCGTTCTCCCGGATGAAAATGTCTGGCGTAATCTTGACACCCTTATCGGCAAAGTACTCCACGTCTTCTGCAATGGCCACATAGAGATCGGGGGAAGTAGATGGAAAGTC
>CAZCPP010000598.1:0-2097 GCA_964500655.1 uncultured Anaerolineaceae bacterium
AACCAAATTTACTCAGTCACGCCACTTTTGTCTAGCCTTTCATGCACCAATGCCGCTTTGAATACCAAGAGCAATTGGGTGCAGGTCTCGTTCAGACAAGAGATATATTAATGGATTGAAATAATCATTCCAAGACCATAAAAAGTGACCAACTGCCACGGCCACAATAACTGGCAAGGATTGGGGGAGAATCACAGAAATTAGGGTCTGAATGGGATTGGCGCCATCAATCATTGCCGCCTCATCCAATTCACGTGGAATCGTCATGAAGAACTGACGAAGCAAGAATACATTATATGCATTTGCAAAAAAATGTGGCACAATGAGCGGCAGCCATGTGCCGACCCAGCCAATACGGAAAAATATTGTATAGGTTGGAACCAATGTCACAAAACCAGGCAGGATGATTGTTCCTATCAGGATTGAAAAAAGTAAGTTTTTTCCAGGGAAACGGAATCGGGAAAATCCATAACCCACTACAGTGCACGATATCGTTGTTCCGATAGAGCTCAATGTGGCAATGACAATGGTATTCCACAATAACAAAGGCATGCGCAGCTCACTCCATGCACGAGTGAAGTTGCCCCAGTTAATGTGAAACTGCCAATCACGATCCAGGGTGCGCCACCTGCCCACCCATGTAATTGGTCTGGCTTCTGGATTCTCCGGATCAAGAAATTGGCTTTCCTCCCGTCTCTTTTTATACATCGCCCAGTTGTGCACTTTGCCATCTTCAGTTGGCACTCTATATATTTCATATTCTTTATCTTCATAGGTAAAGGTTGATTCAATAGCAGGCCAAAGAGGAGCCGTTGGTTCAGCAATAACATCCTTGCTCTTGATCCCAGTAACAACCATATAGCCAAAGGGTGATAAATATGCCGAAAGGATCATAAAAGCGAAGAGGGTAAATAATGCATATGACATGTAGGAACGCAATCGGCGAGAGACCATAGAGGACGAAGTTCCACTTTTATTCATCGATTTTGTACTCATTGGTTTTTTTCTCCTGCTGCATAGTAAACCCAATATTTATGTGTGGAGAACAATACAAATGTCACTATCATCACCGCAACAAACAACATCCATGCCATCGTCGAAGCGTACCCCATATGGCGATAACCGAAGGCTTCTTTATACAACTGCATAGCATAGAACCTGGTCATATTACCTGGTCTACCGGTGCCTCCTGTAAGAACAAAGGGGATAATAAAATATTGAAAAATTCCAATGAATGAGAGCACGAGATTATAAAAAATGATTGGTGTAATCAAGGGCAGAGTAATATTGCGAAAACTAGCAAACCAACCAGCTCCGTCCACCTTCGCGGCTTCATAAAGTTCGGAAGGGATGCCTTGTACTGCTGCCAGGTGATAGATTAACATATCACCTACACCCCACAAGCCGATGATGATCAACGCAGGATAAATCCAAGTAGTAGAATTAAGCCAATCTGGTCCATTTATTCCTGCTCCTTCTAGGGCAAGGTTGATCCAACCTAAGCGGGTATTCATCATGCCCTGCCAGATGTAAACAGCGGAAACCAATGGCACGATGTAAGGCATATAAAAAAGGGTGGTAAAAAACCGTCTTCCAAAAAGATATCTGCTATTTAGTAGGACGGCCATAATGATGGGTTGAATAATTCCTACTGGTAGTGCAAGGAGAGCAAAACGTACCGATACCATTGTAGAAGTTCGCACAAGGGGATCATCAAAAAATCGAGTGTAATTTTCCAAGCCTATAAATTCAATTTCATCCGGGTGAAGAAGGTCGTAATTTGTAAACGAAAGGACCAAGGACATTACCATTGGAATAAACGTAAAAACCAGAAATCCAATAATCCATGGAGATAGAAAGAAAATACCCCAACGTGCCTCAGTGCAAGCTAATTTGCTTAATTTTTCACGCTTGAAACTCAATTTTTTAAGGGAGAGTTCCGAAAATATAGTGGACATAGCTTATTAGCTCACTCCTTATCGAGAATAATGCAGGGCCAGCCATCGACGCTCAAGCTGGCCCCACTTGCCTTATTACAGAACTTCTAGTAGTTTAGCAAATATAGTTTGACGGATAAGCGGAAAGATGGCATTCTTC
>CAZCPP010000599.1:0-2094 GCA_964500655.1 uncultured Anaerolineaceae bacterium
CTATGTGTCAATCGGATGATAACTTGGGCTCTTTGCTACAAAAAGCTCATGCTAGGAGTCTGTCCGAGTAACATGAATAGACACACCTTCTTTGGCCTCGTGGTAATGGATGTCAGGGCTCAGGAGACCATTGCTCGGCCAGCTTAGCAAAGTCGAGGAAATTGATAATCCCATCGCCGGTAATTGGGTAGATGTCTGCCGATAGATTTTCAGTTTCTAACCATTCTGATGTCAGCTTTTTCAAGTCAATCAAGTCCACATCACCATCAAGATCAAGATCTGTGGCAGCGTATACTGGAAGGTCTTCATAATCAGTATCCTTATAGATGTACAACTGGCCGCCCCAATCCCACATCCATCGCGAGTTGGACCAATCCTCGTTACTTTCTACGCAACAAAGGCTTCCGGGAGTCAGTCTGTAGAGCACATTGTTTTTCAATATGTACACGTAACCGTGGGTAGCCGCCATGAACTGCGTGCCGCTCCAGTTCCCGGGCTTGAAGTTTACTTGCCAGGTAGCAGGATTCACTTCATACAGACCGGTATTATCTGCAATATACACTCGTCCCTGGCCTAGGCCAACGGCATCTTCCAGAGCGGTCATGCCGGCGGCATTCGGCCAGGTATTAGGACAGGTCGTATAGGCCCAGGTGTATGCGGTGATCTTATCGAGGGTTCCGCTTTTCAGGACATATACATACCCATCCAGTTTGGCGGTAAAATCGAAGTTATATTCAGCATTGGCCCATCTTGCATTGGGAACTTCGATATCACTACTGGTGGGGTGGCCTGTTGCAAAATTGCCGGTGCTGTATTCCATACACCAGTGAGGATACGCAGGGGCTGGATGCAAAATAATGCTGTTACCCAAAGCCATGTGCTTGTTCGGCAAATCATCCGTAATCACCCATAGCCCGACATAATGCTCAGCAATGATCTGATTATTAAGTAAAACAATGTCCTGGGTAGGCCAGCTATAATATTCATCGGGCTCAATACTAATGGCGATGGCACGGGTATTAACAAGAATGTTATCAACAATTCTCACATCACTGGCTCGCGAGCACACCAATGCCGCGGCATACCATTGGCTACTGTGTCCCAGGTCATAGTGGTGATCGACTATATAGTTTCCGGAAATCGTTATGTTCGAGTTAACTGCTGCCCTCGAAATATAAATGCTGTGACGCGTCCCGTTCTCGATAAGGTTATCAGATACCGTCGCGTTTGTAACATTGCCGAGATGAATGCCGTATCCCCAGCCAGGACCCTCACCATAGGTGTTAACCACATGGCAGCCAGTTATTGTTACACCGTCGTAGGTACCACCCAAGCCGGTGTTCGTATCGATACCACAGGCCATGTCTTCTATCCGCAGATTCTTAAAAGAGACATTTGAAACGTTTGTAGTGCTCGAATAGTTGGCTATGGCGAAATTATTAACCGAAGGAGGATAGGTGCCCAGAATACGAAGATTTTCAATTGTCAGGTTGGAAACATTGGAGCCAATGTAGAAACAAAAGGGTATATTTGCAGCAGTAAGTTTAATCGTCGTTTCGTCCCAACCTTGGCCTGCAATAGTCAGGTTTGCTTTGTTCGCAATATCAATCTGCTGGGTAAGATTGAATGTCCCTGCCGTAAGCGTGATTACAGTATCATTAGCTGCAGATTCGACGATTGCTCTTAGGTCATCTGATGGAGTAACTGTTACATAGGTGGTTGAATACACAGCCGCTGGAAACACCGAAAGAACAGCAATGGCCGCTGTAAAAATTACATGAAAACTCCAGATTCTCATATCATACCCTTGCTCCACAAGCGATGCTACCGACGGCATATTAAGACGAATATTCTATAAACGATTCTTAAATATTGTAGCAAAATTCACACCTTTTGTCAATCAGATTCAGATTCAAACCATGAGTCTATTCGAGTAATCATTGAATAACTAATGAATAGCCGATATAATTAATGCTGACATTTATAACAAAATTAGGTTAAGGGGACTCAAAGATGAGTAAGACATATCGGCTGTGGAATCCTAATCAGCAGTATCTACTTCCGCCATCAGTTCAAGACTGGCTGCCTGAAAAC
>CAZCPP010000600.1:0-2094 GCA_964500655.1 uncultured Anaerolineaceae bacterium
TTTTACCAGTTCAGATCTTAATCCAATAAGGGGCTGCCTTTTGGGACAGCCCCTTGGGGTGAGGGTTACGCCTCCACCCTCTGACGCGCTTCGCGCCGGGACCCCGGCCGCGTTGTTGAAGAGCGTGTATGCCGCCGGGTAATGTGCCCCGTATGGGGTACCGCGTCGAGAGCACTTATGTAAGTGGTCTACATGACGTACCGAATGCCAAACAAAATTATGAACCCTTAGCGCAAGAGGATATACTGGGATATGCAGGATATGCAACCATAAGTAAGTTTGCTTGTGTAATATAATACTATCGAAAAACTATATTGTTACGAGTAGCTTCGCAGGGATAAGTCAAAGTATCCTGCTCGTTCGGTCATCACAATTCCCCTTACTGACAATCTAATTAAGCATTTGATCCAATCCTGAGGAGCAAAGCAATGTTTACTACACCGGCCATTTTTACTGCGATCATCTCCGCAATGGGATTTTTACTAAATTGCGGGATGTTGTATTTGGTTTTGTCTAGGGGAAGAAAGCTTTACCATTACCTTTTCTCTGCTGTTCTTTCCATCTGTGCAATTTGGGATTTGGGTATCTTACTTTGCATGTTGAGAAATGCACATGAGAAAGAGTTGGTCGTCTATGGTTACATCGTTTTCCTACCTTGCATTTTCCTGACCCCACTCATCTATCAATTTACCACCACGTATTTAGGGAAACCAAAGAAAAAAACGACCATCTTTTTGTGGATCTTCAGCGCCATTGGATTCGTCGCGATAGCGACAGGATTGGGTGGAAAAATTGATGATGTTTTCCAATATAGTTGGGGAAATATTTATCGTCCAGATCGAAGGCTTCAAATCCTGGCTTTGTTTTCCATCCCAATTCAATTATTCGCAACTATTTCTTCCTCCTGGATGCTATTTCAGGAATCCAAAAGAGAGCGATCCCCCATTAAACGCCGTCATATGGTCTATATTGGGATCAGCTTCGTGGCATTGACACTAGCAGCTGTAAAATTAGCTGTACTCTATAACGTTGACAACGCCGTTCTTCTGCCAGCAGGAATGTTTGTGAATGATATCTTCTCAGCTGTGATCGCTATTGCCATCATCAAGCTTCACCTTTTCGACATCACAGTAATCATCAAAAAAAGTGCTGTATATTCTGCCCTAGCAGGCATCCTCATCTTCGTGTTCAGTTTTTCAGAACACGTACTCATTACTTACATGGGAGAACTAATCGGCGGGCATTCAAATGTAATCCATTACATCTCGATTGGTGTTGGTATTTTGGTATTGATGCCGGTCAAACATCGAGTGGAAGGTTTGGTAGATAAATTCTTTGAGGAAAAGATGGTTGAATTTTAGAAATCGTAAACTGATCAAGCTGTTCCAAATTGGAAGGCAAAGTAATTGAAGGAGTAATGAAAGATGATAATCCAAAATTCGATTGAAATCACTGCCCCACCTGAGAGAATTTGGCAATTCTTTGTTGAACCCGAGAAGGTTCTGAAGTGGAGTATTACATTTAGGAAATTTGATTACGTCGGAGAGCAGCGGGAGGGGGGGGGAACACAACTCAATATTGAGGAGAAAGCAGGTGGTCCACTCATGAAGATGAAATTCGAGATTGCTGATTGGGTGGAAAACGAGAAACTTATCCTTAAAATGATCTCTGGGGCACCCCTTAAGGCTTACGAGCAAAGATGGATGCTTGAACCCACTGAGAATGGTAGCATTTTCACTTTTATGGAAGAGATAGTGATGCCATTTGGGATTCTTGGGAAGCTACTAGAGAAGGTTGGTAGAGGTAGTTCAGAGAAATTTATTAAGGTAATGCTAGCTAAACTAAAAGTATTGGCTGAGGCGTGATGTGTTTGCTAACATGTTAGGCTCGTCGCGGTTTACAATCTGGCGCATAACCCCGCTTGTACATAGACCGGGCCGCCGCCCGAGGATAAGCGGCGTGATTTTTCGCAATTCGTTGCAGGCAAAGGCTGTTCAGGGTTGAAGCCGCCCCGGCTGGTGAAGCCAACGTTAGATAAAGTAGGGGCTGTCCCAAAAGGCAGCCCCTTATTGGATTAAGATCTGAACTGGTAAA
>CAZCPP010000601.1:0-388 GCA_964500655.1 uncultured Anaerolineaceae bacterium
CTTATGGGTTTAGCACTGGGAACCAACTCTGTGATACTCTGTAGCTGCTCCCGCGAAAAAAGATGCGTGTCTATTTCTCCGAAGACAGTATTGAGGGATGTACAGATGATTTTCCTAAGAAGGCCATTATTAAATGGATCCAGGAGAAATAATTTTCCGTCTTTTTTAAGCACGCGACGCATTTCTTGTAACGCGAGTTTCGGATGAGGATAGTGATGAAATGAAGTTGCGCAGGTGACATAATCGAACTGCTCCTCCCCAAAAGGTAATTGACTTGCCGACCCTTGCTGAATGACGGCGGATTCATGTCTTAGCTTGGCTTGAGCGATGGTAACCATTTCAGGGGCTATGTCGATACCCTGCAATTGAAGATCACCATCGAGGTTTG
>CAZCPP010000601.1:398-2093 GCA_964500655.1 uncultured Anaerolineaceae bacterium
AGTATCCCTGTTCCACAGCCAACATCGAGAATCGAAGAGCCAATAGCTGGATTTATCTTCTTCAGGAGAGCCAGGTTAGAAAAATGGAACGGCCAATAGTGCTTTTGATCATAATCTTTCGCCCAAGCATTGAATTGTTCAACGCTCCGCTTTTCAAAATCGTCCATTTTATAAATGTAATATATTGAGTTGCTGAGAATTATTTGTCGATATCCCTATGTAGAAACAGCCCTATCGTAGGTATGGACAAGAGCCAGAAACCAGAAATTGGCATAATAAAACACCCAATAATAGTGATCGCCAAAAAGCTCCACTTTAAAAATGGTGGCAATTCAAACTGATTACCCTCAATCCAATTAATCAAACCACCAATTATCATCAATGCAAATCCAGAGAAGACAAACCAAAAAGCGGCGTTCCTGTCAAATTGATCCATAACAGTATTAAATAACGACTCTCTCACAAGCTCAGTAAAAATGTCATAAAAAATAATAAAACCAAAAATATTGTGTATTATCGCGATCGCAATAATTATTTTTCCATTTCTATTTCTCATTGTTCATTCTCCTTATATTCTTCTACCAAAAGGTGGTTTTCCTAGTCGGGCCAATGAATTGGTACAAAATTGGGTGTTTTCCGCCAGGGTTCTTAGTTTAGCAATTCCTGAAGCAGATTAAGACATGTTTCTTGTGTGCGCCCATCTTCGTCCAACTCCGGATTCCACGATGAGACTGATATCGCTTTTACCTGTCCTGTTTCAGCGATATGTTGAAATACCTTGGCCAATTCATCTGCCCTAGGACCGCCCTGAGCTATATAGTTCATTGCGGGAGCATCCAGGGGATTAATGATATCCGTATCGACATGCACGTAGATTGGCCTCTCTGGGAATTTATATTCAAGTAATTCCATGGGATCGCTGATGTGCATAATGTTTGATCCCATTATCAACTCCCTTTCCCCCGGGTCTAAATCGCGCCCATCCGTTAGAATAATTCGCTCCTGCTCAACAGGGGGAAGATCCACCGCCTGCATCATGGTCTGTTCTCCCAACCCGGCAAGCATGGCAAGCGGCATACCACCCAGAAAACTGCTGGGTGTCGTCTCCCAGGTATTAAAGTCGCCATGTGCATCAAACCAGATGAGTAATGATTCTATTCCAGCACCCTGTAGCCCGGCCATAACCCCGATGGCTGTACAGCAATCCCCGGCAATGGAAACTGGTAGTTTTCCCGAACCAACTACTTTGGTAACATTCTTTGCAATTTCTTTATATAGTACCGACATGCGTGATTGTGCGTTTGCATCTAGCAGTTGTGGTTGATTTACGATCCAATCCGTTTGGGCAAGCTCTTTCAATCCATCTGAAGGCTGATCTAAATAGTAGGGTGTCAAAATATATTGTGTTTGCATACAGTATGTATTCTCCCAATTCGTTTTTCACAGGTTGTCTAACGGTTTTTTTGTAGCTGTGCGTTTTGTTCCTAATGTTTCATTTATTGTAACCTGAGTCAACAAATCGCACCCCCTCCTACTTGTCAAAGCCTTGTTCGCTTGATGAAAGGTTAGCGTGTGATTTTTTCTATAAATAATTTAAATTGTTGAAATGTACATTCAACGTTAGCGCATTTTGACATATTGTCAAAGTAAACTACTATCGACTGGAAGTCGATAGCTTTGTATGTCGAATGAAAT
>CAZCPP010000602.1:0-2093 GCA_964500655.1 uncultured Anaerolineaceae bacterium
GTAACGGATTCGCCTGTAAATCCATATCGAACAGGATTGCAATTTGATCGAGAATGAGTGTGCGACTATCAGGTAGCAAGGCGTCTAGCTCTCTTTCCAAGTGCCGTGAGCGGTGGTTAGCAGGAATTCCTAGCAAACGTTCAGCTAACGGTAAAACAACTGCCAGATAAGGCCAATTCATCGCGATGGCAGCGGCTTCTAAGACTTGCGTGCGCGTTTGCTGATCAGCACCACACAAGAATGCCACTGGATAGTATGCATTTTCTGCCTCTGTGACCAGTCTCTGGAGTTCAGCTATCGTATAGTTTAGGTCGATTTGATTTAGCATGGGTGGAAGTTCTGCTTCACAGTAGTTGGGAGCAAAGGGAATATATCTTCTTTCACTAGCAAAACCAGGTAAGTACGGGCGCGCGAAGCGCCAACATAGAAGACATGAGAAAGCCATTCTGCATCGACTTGGTGAATACCGGCGATGATAACGACCTTACTATCCAACCCCTTGAATCGGTGAATACTGCTAACGCGAATATCCGTTTGCGGATTGGTCATATTTTTAACCAGGCGAAAATTTCCTAACCGTAACCCTGACATCAATGCCGTCTTGTCAGGGTTGTTCAAGGTGAGAACGACAATGTCTCGCGGAGAGATGTGCTCATTGTGGACCAACTCATGTAATTGGCTACGCAGCAACCGCAATTGACCTTCATCATTTTGATAACAGTGAACTTCAGGCTCAAACCCGGGTGGACCAATACAATCCATTGGATCCTCTCCCTGGAAAAACGCATCGACCACTTCGTGAATTTTCTGTGTATTGCGGCAATTCGTTTCCAACGAGTAATGTGGGACGGTGACAATGGACGAAATACCTTCAACCCGGTTATAGATATTTTGATTATTGTCGCGGAAAATGTAGAAAATGCCTTGTTCTGAGTCGCGTAACAAGAACATCAAAATTTCTAACCAGTGCGGTAGAAAATCTTGGCCCTCATCAACAACGATGGCATCGAAGCGATGTTGGTCGCCGAGTTCATCAATGGCTTCGAGGAGCATATTTGGAAGAACATCGTCATAAAAATCTTGTTCGCCCCCGTGCAGACGAAATCCTATTCCGGCATCTTTCGCAAAGTTACGGCACAGCCCATGAAAATGTTGAACAAAAACCCTTTCAGGAACGCGTTTTTCGAGATATTCGGCCAATGGAGCGTTGAAACAGGTGAATAGCACCTCGAACCCCTGCTCACTTAAACGGCGCGCCTTTTCCAATGCAAGCATGGTTTTGCCTGACCCGGCACAACCTTCGATCAACGCCCGGCGATGATGTCGAATGAATTGTAAAATCCCCATTTGTCTTTCAGTCAATTGCACCAATTGTTGATCCTGGTATTCCAACTCGACACCGAGAGGTGTTTTTAATTCGAATGAGCTAGCCAGGAATCGGGTCAGCGTTTGCAGTCTATCCTGCCCTACAGCTCCGCTACGACCATCTTCTCCGGCATAATACACGAATGCATCATGAATAACAGATTCGATTTTTGCAAGGTTCCCAGAATCCAGAACGATCTCTCTTGTAAGATCAGGTCGCAAGCTTGTGCTGTACACAATGTCAGGGAAACATATCATATACCCCACTGTCAGCCAACCATCGCGCCAATCGGGCAAATCGCGCAATTTTTCCAATAAGGCACCTTTGCTATTTCGGGATTGTTGAATTGGGTCTTTAATGGGGTGTTGAACGTCATATCGATCCGTACTGTACCACTGCCTTTCTTTGGAATTGTACTGGATCCCCCCACCCTTGACTTCAATAATCATCACGCCTAAATCAGGGTGAGCTACGACAAAATCCGCCTCACCGTCGCGGGCGCCATTTTTTAGTGACCGCACCTGCCATGCAACGCTGTAGAATACCGTAAATTTCGAGCCAAGCTGAGATAACCTATCGAAAACTTTACACTCCGCAGCGCGGCTTGGGTCATCGGTTATGCTGGAGGGTAGTCGTTCAGGGTAACAATTTGCCATCACTCTTGGTATCCCCGTGGAAAGTGTACAAAATGGGATTAGATTGCGCCTAAGGGCTGGGGAAATATTCT
>CAZCPP010000603.1:0-2070 GCA_964500655.1 uncultured Anaerolineaceae bacterium
CGTGTGGGACGCTTTCTCCGGCGGTGGAGCATTGATGAAATCCCACAGTTTTGGAACGTCCTGCGAGGTGAGATGAGTCTGGTTGGGCCGCGACCAGAAGAAACCTGGGTTGTCTCGCAATATAGTGATCGTCAAAGACAGCGGCTGGTTGTTAAGCCGGGTCTGACAGGGCCAATGCAAGTGTCTGGACGCGGGGAATTGTACATGGACGCCCGTTTGGCTTTGGAATTAGAGTACATCAACACTTATTCAATCTGGAAAGATTTATCCATCCTCTTTCAAACCATTCCTGCAATGATCACGGGGAAGGGTGCTTTCTAGTCTGTGAAACCTCCCATTTTTTCTGTTGTGTTGTTTGGGATGCTCTTGGCGATTCTTTTAGCTGCGGGTTTGGTTTCCGACATGCGCTCCATGCCACCCTCGATGAATTCCTCCTGCAAGTTTGATGCTGCGTCGAATTATAGCGGTGAACTCTACATCCCTGATGACACCCCACCTTCCAATAGAGGGGTAGGGGAGTTCGATACACAAGCACACTTCACAATGTTCGATTGGGATCAGCTTTCGACGCGTGTGGGTTTTGGATTGCCGATTGCCCGAGGAGCAGAAGTTTGGGCCCGCCGCCTGGGGGCAGGTTGGTATATCGATTGGACAGTACAACGCAGATTTCCTACCCAGCTTCCCGAACACTGGCAAATGGTGCGCTTGTCTAGAGGATGTGTCACGCCATCGAAAGATGGTATCCATTGGTTGGCAACCCATTATCCTGGAGGGGTTTGGATAATTGGCAACGAACCAGATAATATCTGGCAAGATAATATTACACCAGAAGAATATGCCCAGGTGTATCATGAATTGTATTATCTGGTCAAGGAAGTCGATCCGAGAGCATCGATAGCGGTAGCAGGCGTCACTCAAGCTACACCCTTGCGACTAGCTTACCTGGATCGTGTACTGATTGCTTATGAGGCTTTATACAACAAGCCTATGCCAGTGGATTGGTGGACAGTACACGGATTTGTTCTGCGAGAAGAACGTGGGACTGGAGGGGCGGAAATCCCCCCAGGCTTCAACGGGGTGATGAACGGTGCATTGTATGAGGCGGTGGATACCAATAGCATGGAGTATTTCAAGGATCAGATCATCGCTTTTCGAACATGGATGGCGCAGAGGGGCTATCGAGATAAGCCACTTGCGCTCACAGAATTTGGTATCTTATTATCCCCCAAGTTCGGCTTTACGCCTGATGTAGTTGCAAATTATCTTTGGGATACCTTTACCTGGTTAGGCGAAGCAAACGATGATCAAATTGGCTATCCCGCGGATGACAATCGCCTGGTACAGCGGTGGGCCTGGTTCAGTATATCGGATTGGTTGTATCCGACATCGAATTTAGCCAATCTGGAGGCGGATGCATTAACAGAAATTGGTCAGAGGTTTCGCGAATACAACTTACACCCGGGAGAATGATTGATTCATTTTTGGTGATACACAAGTGAGTATTTACTCGACTTTTGCAGCACTTTGATAACCCAAGTTTTGGTACAATGGGGCCAGCGATTGGGCAACATTCGCGCCGATGCCGACACTGCTCCGTTGAAGTGAACGCTGAAAAGGGTAAAACCGAGAAGCAAATGCAGTATCGCCCGCGGGACTCAGAGGTTTCTACCATCTGAGACCTTAGTCGCCGCAGGGTTTTGATTACTCCAAGCTGCGAAGTAGGTTTTCGCCTTCAATCTATGCTTTGACGTAACTCACACGAGGATGTGACGACGGTGGATTTACTGGCATTGGCCAACCAACCTTACTCGCGCATTGCGTGTTTGGGACGGTTGTGTGTTGCCCATGTCTAGAAAATTGTGCCCAAATGTGCTCCTCGCAGTTGCTTTGGGCTTTAGTTTTTAAGCTGCAAAAGTCGAGTATTTAGTCGAGAGTGGTAAGATGACGATAATTCTCTTCGTATGCAAGGCAAATCTCGCTCGGTCTCCTATAGCAGCAGCTTTATTCAATAAAGTGATGGAAGAGATAGGCTTGTATGATCAATGCCATGCCCAATCAGCGGGAACTTGG
>CAZCPP010000604.1:0-2069 GCA_964500655.1 uncultured Anaerolineaceae bacterium
ACCACAGGTGGTTCATGCCATCCCATCAATCCCTAAAAAGGGCAAAGTCCAGTTATTGTATTGGGGTATTTATTTCTGTATAATATAACTAAATTCAGATATATCGGTTCCTTGAGAATTATCACAGGTGGGGTTTGTGCTTGGCATAGACCATAATAAAACAAGGGAATCTTTGAAACCACTATCACAAAGTCAGTGGTTTTATTTATTTATCCAATTAAACATGTCCAAAGCAAATAAATCTAATGAAAAAATGGCGTTTATCGGTAGTTCATTACCTAGTTTTGGCAGTTATTTTATGTCACCTTTAGAAAAACTCTTTTCACATATGGAGGAGGATTCCAATGAACAGAAATATTCCCGTAATATTATTGGCGATAATTGGATTGCTACTTGGAGCTTGCGGACCATCTCCGGTTGAGTTTGATGCGACAGTTACCCAGGTTGCTTCTGATAAGTTAGCTACCCAACCAGCTCAAGCGCCTACAGCAACATCTACTAAACTTGGCCCTACGGCGACACCAACAAAACCTAAAGCGACAGCGATGCCCGAACCTGGGGAGGTGCTAATCGGTTCGGGTACGGGGGAATGTACACCGCGAGGCGTCGGCGTGAACTATAGAACCCTAGAGGAATCCAAAAACTACCTGGTTGAAAACAGAGACGGAAAAGTGTACTTCGAAATATCAGATGAGACCACTTCCTTAAATTTGTTTTGCGATACATTGCTCCCATCAGACGTGCAAATAGAAATAGACACAGAATATGTAACTGGTCCAGATGATTTTTCTGTTGGTCTTCATTGCCGGGTTAATGTTAATCCCTCGAGATGGTACATGCTGGCTGCACGAAGCGACGGTTCTTGGAAAATTTACAAGTACGTGTTTGGATCCGGGTATGGGCTGCTGGCAGAGGGCGAATCCACTGCTATCAATGTTGGGAAGGCCAATAACCACTTGACAGCGGTGTGCGAAGGGGACCTGCTTTCCTTTTACATAAATGATATTGAAGTGGGATCAGTAAGAGACAGCGAATTCAATGATGGGAAACCTGGCTGGTCACTGCTCACATTTGATCAAGGAGGAGTGGGGGTAGCATATGATAATTTCGTGGTTAGCATGCCTGATCCAAATAATCCGCCGGGTGGGGCAGCGACACATGTGCTTACGCCAGAACCGGGAACTAGCTCCAGCGATGACTGTCAAATCCTTTCTATAACACCAGTAACCGGGCTCACGGATCCTTTTTCAGGAGAAGAAATACCATCATATGACTATGTGGCTGAGGGATTTATTTCCAATGAATACTTGTCTGTCAAATTAGAGAGCGATAACACATCTATGGATGTTGAGCATGCTGACGATCAGGGAAGGATTGCAGGGAACATCACCTGGGGTGTTCTCGGAACGATTTATACACCACCAAAAGAGATGACGTTTTCGATCGAAGGCGAAAAATGTACTTTGAGTCAAACCGTAACGTGGCCGTAATAGTGAAAGCCAGTTTGTAATCTTGACTAATCGACCGGATTAAAATGGATAAATAGGAGAGTAAAATGAAAATGAGGAAAATACTACTCTGGGGACTCCCCTTCCTGTTTATAGGTGTGGTGATCTTCTCGATAATTCTTCAAAATCAACCCGAGGAGATTGCGGATCAATACGACAGGGTATCGCCAATCATTGATTACTTTACAGTAGGTGGTATGCCCTGGTTCCTTGTCTCCATAATTATTATCCTGTGGATTGCGACCTTCTTCAATGTATTACTTGGTGTTCTCGTAGCAGTAGTTTTAGGCTTCATATTATCCTTAGCCTTCGGACCGCCAATAATACATTCAGACAAGACCATGGGGGGGGATTTTATCAATCCTGGTGTAATAGGAACTTATCTTGGGATACTTGGAGGAATGATTGGCAGAAAATATTCAATTATTCTCGCAATCGTTGGGTGTATTATCGGATCGGTGTTTACATATTTCCTGCTTGTATTACTTACCTGGGGATAAAAGATCTGGTAGTGGCTAAAATTGACTGATGGCATGATTCAAGATGAGATTGTAGCGGTGA
>CAZCPP010000605.1:0-2064 GCA_964500655.1 uncultured Anaerolineaceae bacterium
CCGGGGTGGTGATTTGTTCCCAGGCCAGGCCGATAAATAGGCCATGCAAGGAAAACAATGCCACCATCCAATCAGTAAGAGCCAACCCAATGAGCGACATACCTCCCCAACCAATCAGGAGAGATAGGAACATCGTCGTTATGGTGCGGGGAATGGGCATAAGCAAATCTATTCCTGTGTAGTAGAGTACCCATACCCGTATTCTCGTCAAGAGGGCGGCATAGATTTCAAACGAGAAACGCAGTAAACTTCGCAAACTGTTTTTTAGGCCTGATAGCATCTGGGGAAGATTTCTCAATTGGAGCAATAAGCTCATCAGTATGATCCCGAAGGATGACAGGCAAATACCAACCAGAATATTGCCCAGAATACGTGAGAAGAAAACAAACATAGCGCTACCTCCTACTCATACCAGCGGTCGATCTCAATCCAATCCATTTCTGGTGTTACCAATACCAGAATGGGATCTACGACCGCCGCTACGCCGAGAAGTGGAATGATGGCTGCTGCCAACCCTCCCAATGCGGCTACTCCACCCAACACTGCTAGAATTTTCCCCAGCTTAGGTTTTTTAGGTTCGATAGTCTTTGGGGCCTCAAGCAATTTGGGTGCCTCGTGAATGACCACCCAACCTGCTGGTAGATATCCACTTGCATACACAGCTTGAATTCGCTCCATAGCACGAGGGGGAATTTCACTGTTATCTTGCAGTGCTGGAATGATCAGCCAGTCTTTGATGTGCAGGGGCCGTTCTGGCAATGGAGCCTTTCCCAAATAATTGAACATCCAACCCTGTTGTCGGCCAATGGCAAGAACCTGTCTTGCTGCTGTCGAGGGTAAAGATTGTGATTTGACTGTAAGTGATTTATTCATCTCCATTCATCTCCTAAAATCTGATCTAACCAAATTCGAAAAGCCAATAGTGCATGCTTCCAACCAAAACTAGCTGCTATTCCCAAGAAAGCAACGAATGGGAACGATAGCCAGAATACCAGTTGAGTAGGAACAAAACGCCAAACAACCCATAGATTTATCATCAGGCTGACCATAAAAATCGCTCGCCGGGGGATACGGGGTTTCTTCCTAAAGTCCAAATTCGCAAAGTCATTGATTTCCATACACTTCTCCTTTATGCGTTATAATCTTACTGGCCAGGGGCATCTCGTCGAAATCTGGCTTTATAATAGACTTTTCCCCCATACTTGTATATCGACTTAGGTATGATTTGCGGTTGATTTTGCATCAACCTGCCAAAGGTTTACCTAAACCAAGGTTGATATGAACAATAATCAGACCCCCAAAGAGCTACTTTCCACACTCTCTCTTCGTCAATTGGAAGTTTTGCAATTGGTTTGTCAAGGTAAAGAATATAAAAAGATTGGAAAAAAACTTTTTATTTCGGAAAACACAGTCAAAACTCATATGGGGACTATTTACAAAAAACTTGATTTGCTTGACCTGGATCGCAATGATCGCATTTTCAAAATTCGATCGGTATATTGCCCAATGCTCAAGGATCAATCTAAGAAAATCAAAAGAAAAAAGACTAAATCAATTGATCCTGATCTAGATCCTGAACCAATAACACCTGAAGAGGATGAGATGCTTATGACTGATCAATCTGCAATGAAATCTTTGAACAAAAATCAAACAACAAAGAATTTACAATCAGATAATAGAAAGGGAACAAACAGCACATTAGGTTGTATCAAGATATTTGGTTTCATCTTTCTTCTTGGGTTAGCAGCTTTTGGAATGTTTTTCATTTGGCAGCAGATTCAACAGGGAGTTAGTGATGCAATCTCCTTGATCCCGACTAGCGATATAGCGCCTGCTGTGCCGACTGTCAGCTTCGTCACGGATATTGCAAGTGCAGATGATGAACAAGCCAACGATAAACCTGGTTCATCAAGTGCACCAGATGGAATAAAAGAAATCGGCGAATGGTACAAAGAAGGCGATCTTTGGTTGCGTGTGCAGAACTTCAGCATAAGTAGCAATAGCAACTATATTGAAAAAGAATATGAGATATGTTGAGTTGAATTGCTTCCCCGTTCCGGCAGC
>CAZCPP010000606.1:0-2057 GCA_964500655.1 uncultured Anaerolineaceae bacterium
CCAACAAGGCCTGCTGGGGGTTCTGCTTGTCCCAATGATAGACCGGGATTTCCCATGGACTCAAGACGGTTGAAAGCCCACGCTCCCTGGCAATGTGGAAGAAACCGAAATTACCGGGTTCGTGGCCTGCCAGCCAGGTACCGATGATGTCCACTCGGATGGGGTCTTTTCCAAAGATGAGGATTTTTGTCATGAAGTCTTCCGCCTTGCCATCCAGATCGGGGCCCAACATAAACCCGTTGCCATTGCGTCCGTAAATACCTTCGATCACGTTCAAACCAACATTGGTCACAGACAGCGAATCACAGGTGCGTTGCGCCCATCTCTCCATGCCGTATCCACTACTAGAATCCGATCCCGTGCGATCCCAGCGAGGGATACCTGCCTGCACGTGCCCCGCATGCAAGCTGGAAATTCGATCAGAAAAGTTCGCTTGGAAATCCTCTAATACGAATTCTGGATGTTGAGAGGTTGCCCCCTCGTCTTCACAGAAGCGAACATGGGGGGTAACACACATGCCCTGCAGATTCTTGGCGCAAAGTGTCATGCCCATGTAGTGAGCTTTGAACTTGGAGATATTGATCAACCATGCATCCTCTCGATTATAAGGTGACATATAGCCTACTCGCCTGAATACCACGCCATCCGGGACTTCTTTCCAGACCACTTCTGTCCATTGTTGGAGCTCTTCTAAGGTTAATTCATCGATGCGGCGACCAGTGGGGAAATATAAAAGGTTGATTCCAGTCGCTTCAGCCATCTCAAGATAACCGGTATGCACGAGATCGGTAGGGCAATAACCATTTTTCATCCAGTTGCCCTCGCGAAGATACATGTTGGAAGATTGAAATCCCAGCTCTTGCATGCCTCCAATGAAGCCTTCAGTGAAGTAGCGATCTGTGATGATCCCCATGCCAGCAGGCGTTTTGCCCATGCCCTCCGTATAGGTTACGTTGGCTTTGATAGCAAGCATATGAGACAGCGGGATGCCTGTCGTGGTCCCGTAAATAAAAACTTCCTGAGCAAATTCAGCCCCTACGCTTCGTTTGGCTTCAGCATCTGTTTTATCTGCTACGTTAACCGTTTTGATAAAAACAGCCTCCGGATGCGCTTCGATGAAGGGGTGCAAGCTGAAATAATGATCTTTTGGAATAAACTCTTGTGTAACGCCATCGATGCCAACCAATACCAGGCTGACTACTTTTTTCCCGGTTGTTCCGCTTGAGTCTATCTCTGTGTAGCTAACCCGCCTTATGGTTCCTTCTCCCTCTAAAATCTGTGCTTGATTTGGCCATAATACGGCCACCCAACCATTTATGGTCCTCATCCAAACTTTTCTCTCGGACTCTTCAACATACAACTCGTATCCAGAAAATTTCGTGCCTGGATCCATCGTGAAAAGGGTTGGGTAGGTAACCGAATGCTCTTTGCGAACAGATAATTTTTTATTGTGGTAATTTACTACCTCGCACTCATATTTTGCTTCGGTTGGCATAGGAACATCTCCACTTAATAAAAAACCGGGCGAGTGACAATAGCTCGCTTTTTCTCCAGCACATTCAATTCAATGATCTGTGGTGCGGGATTTCAGAACCACAGCTATATCTTACACGATTTTTTAGCTTTGGAACGGATTCGGGAAAGCACAATGTTCCGCTTCGTGCAATTACGGGCACACAGGGAAAATCCGAAAAAATGACCCGGCTCCTGCAACGGAAACCGGGCCTTTGAATTACCTGGCTTTATCTATCTACACCACCAGATCTTCGGGGTGATCGGCATTCCACAAAGCCACCCCCGCATTCACAGGAAGAACGCGGGGCAGGTAGATCATCCCCACTCTCCCCGATGTGTTCGCTATTCTCGACCGTCTCGATGTACGAATCAAGTCGGTGAGAGATGTCGATGGTGCCGTCCACTTTGATGTTGGGGAGAGTAGGTGCCCAGCTCATCCAGCTTGACGCCGCTCCACGCGGGGTTAGGCGTTTTTTATCGCTAAACATCATTAGAGTTTACCGGAATTAGTGAAATGATGTATGATGGGACAAAACCCATTT
>CAZCPP010000607.1:0-2056 GCA_964500655.1 uncultured Anaerolineaceae bacterium
CCGGGTTTCTCCCGTATAAAATGATAGCCCGCTGTCATCTTGGGTGCACCTGACGCTGGGGATTTGCGCTGTTTATTGAAGCTGATTCATACTTTTGGGATATACTGATTTATTACGTTATCCAATCCCACCCACAATCAGGCAACGCTCACCGCTAGGCAATTATCATAATATTTAATTACAAAAGGTATACTGTACATGTGGCAGTGGTCCAATGTTATGCGCCTACCGACCGCTTTTTTCCATCTTAGAAGACTTTGTGGTTCCTGCTATTCCTAAATTCTTGATTTTCTATTCGACGATGATTTCCCAATATCCTTGAGACCAAATACTAATAAATTTGATTCCCGGTGGCAAGTTTTCTATATAGTAGTCCTCATCTTCATCTAAGCACCACAAACAGACTCCCTCCAAATTATCTGTAAGAGCGCTCCAGCCACTAAAGGCTTGAAGAATTTTGAGTTCCTTTTCATTATTCCCCCATAATAATTCAATGCTGGTAATGGTCCCCTGAACAGCTAATACTTCATCATATGTTCCACTAATGATTTGACCGGGAAACACCTTTCTTGCACTACTTAAGGGAACAAGATCTACCTCCCAAAAACAATCTTGAGTTACTTCCTCCATTCTTAATTTTTCAAGATTAGGATTTGAAATAAAATTATCATTGCCATCAATATAAGGTGCATCAATAATCGCACTACCGTTCCAATCTGAAGAGGGTTGGATGTTTGGATTTCGATACAACGAACTTGTAAAAAGATACTGGTATGTTGTATCAAAATTGCCGTCCAGAGTTGATATAGGCACTGTCTCATACCCTTGCCCGGAACCAGATAGTACAAAATACCAACACCCTTTTGTGCGCACATGGGCAATCACCATTCCTGGCTCTTTTTGAATTGACCACTCTTTTGGCCCTTTACCACTAAAGTGAAGACCCGGCAATTCTGAATATTCTATAGTGGTGGTATCTGCAGGACTTAGAACTGATGGAAAAGTCGCGACGGAAGTTGTCACAGATAATTCTTCTCTGTTATCCTGACTTGCAGCGTGAGCCCCCGGCTCAATTATTCCAAAATATTCTAGGATTGCTTTAGTAATAGCATTTGCGATAGCATCTTGTTGGTTCAGTAATAATTCTGCTTCAATAGGATTACTGATAAATCCTAATTCCAATAATGCTGCTGGGGCATCCATATCATGGATATACAAACGGCCATTCTCTTTTCCACAAACCGATTTTGAATCTTCAGGAAAAATTCCTCGATTCCTTATTGACAGTGCCTTCGATTGAGATTCTGCAAGGAGTGCCGCTAATTTCCTACTTTGTTCATCCGTTGATTTTCCAACTGTATAACACGCTTCTGTACCCGTAGAAGTATCATCGAAACTGTTCGCATGAATTGAAACAACCAAATCTACATTGGCATTATTCATTACAACAGCGGCCTGCCGTAAGGGTTTATCAAAGTTATCACCATTTCGTGTCATAACCACTTCATATCCAAGTTCTTCTAATGCCCACTTTGTTCTCATTGCAACTTCAAAGTTTAAATCCTTCTCAGCAATCCCATTTTTCTCAGCGCCGGTTCTCGAATCGCTCCAACCATGACCTGGATCCAATCCAATCTTAGGTAATTTTTTTTCTGATGAAGATGGAAGGGAATCTTGTGTGTTTCCGTTCTGTGACGGGGATGTCGGTGGTATACAAGATATTATTACAAAAGCAATAACGATGAGAAAAAGGAATATTTTTTTCATTTCCACCTCACTGAAATTATAATATGCAACAGAATACAACGTTTATTCTTTATATTCAATTATATCATTCAGATCAAATGCCCAACAAAGCGTGAACTCGACTGATGGGATACTCAGGGAAAAAACAACTTATTTCTGGCTTGAGAGACTTCCGCTATAATGAAACTAGTCTACACCCACCAGCAAGCGCCGCTCATCGCTAATACTTCAATTTTGAATGTAATTTGACGCGTTGATTCCATCGACCTTTACTCTAAATCTTTAAGCTCACTACTAACCTCAATCGTGT
>CAZCPP010000608.1:0-2054 GCA_964500655.1 uncultured Anaerolineaceae bacterium
AACGGCCTGCCTGAAAGGCAGGGGTTTTAGACCCTATTTACAGACAATAAAATTCGATTTTCCCTCACAACAGGATTATGAGGAACGTATGTTGTTCATGTTGTTTCTACTGCGCCAACCACACGTGCGCATGATTTATCTGACCTCCGTTCCAATCCCGCCTGAAATCATTGATTACTATCTCGATATTTTACCTAGTGTTAGCGTCACAAATGCCCGTAAACGACTAATCCTCATCTCGCCACAAGATGCGTCAGAACGCCCGCTGGCACAAAAACTTCTAGAGCGTCCAAATCTGATAGACCAGATCCGGGACCGCATTCCAGACCTGGATATGGCGCACCTGGTTCCATTTTTGACCACTGATATCGAACGTGATTTTGCTGTGCAGTTAGGTATCCCAATGTACGCTGCTGACCCACGCTTTTTTGCATTTGGCACAAAGAGCGGATGTCGTCAAGTTTTTGCGGAGGAAGGAGTGCAACACCCGCTCGGGGTAGAAAATCTACGCAGTAAAGGAGAACTGGTGCAAGCTTTGGCCCAAATGCGCGCGAAAAAGCCAAGCATGGAGAAAGTCATTGTTAAACACAACGAGGGCGTCTCAGGTTATGGAAACGCCACACTGGACTTATCTGGTTTGCCTGATCCTGGCAGCAACGATGAATCGGCTGCAGTAGAAAAACGTCTTGAAAAATTACAGTTCGAACTTGCCGATGTCAAATTCGAATGGTACATTGAGCAGCTTGAAAAACAGGGTGGAATTATTGAGGAACTAATCAGTGGTGAAGAGATCGCCAGCCCCAGTGTCCAATTACGCGTCACACCTCTTGGAGATGTGGAACTGCTCTCCACACATGATCAGATGTTGGGAGGCCCCAGCGGGCAAATATATTTGGGCGCACGATTTCCAGCAAAATCAGAGTTTAGTTCACTCATCGCACGGGAATCGGAAAAGGTTGGTAAACGCTTCGCCCGTGAAGGAATTGTGGGGCGCTTTGCACTGGATTTCATGGTTATGCGAAAGAAAGACGGAAACTGGGACTCGTATGCTATCGAAGTTAATTTGCGCAAAGGCGGTACCACACATCCTTTCCTGACATTGCAATTCCTGACCGGTGGCAAGTACGATGCCAAGAGTGGCGCGTTTAAAACTGCACAGGGGCATGCAAAATATTACGTTGCTACAGACACACTGAAATCGCCGGCTTATAAAAAACTAACCCCCACCGACTTATTTGATCTTGTCAGTAATCACCGCTTACATTTCGACCATACGAAACATACTGGTGTAGTGTTGCACATGATCAGTGGAGTGTCCACGTTAGGAAAAATTGGCCTGACGGCGATTGGTGACAGCCCCGAACAGGCAGAGGAAATTTACGAGCGCTTCATTCGGGTACTGGAGCAAACAGTAGCGTAATTGAAGATCTAGATATTGCATGATTACGATCTCTTCCCGCTTTCCCAAGCGCTTTATTATGGCATTTGCAACCTTTGTTGCGCTTATCTTAATCGGCACATCTGGTTATCACTGGCTGGAAGGGTTGAGTATTATAGATACCTTATATATGACCATCATCACGATCAGCACGGTCGGTTTTGGGGAGGTGCGGGTACTTTCACCTTTAGGGCGTATCTTCACCATGGCTTTGATCGTTGGTGGCGGGGGCTTGGCAGCTTTTTCAGTCAGCGTAGCAGCTGATTTTATTATGTCGGGAGAGTGACGCGTTTATTGGGATACAAGGAGGCGGTTTCGAATGTTGTCTGAATTAACTGATCATGTCATTATCTGTGGCTTTGGCCGCGTAGGACGACAGGTAGCCGAAGAACTAATGGCTGAAAATGTCCCCTTCATCGTTGTGGATGTCGACGAAAATCGGATCGCTCACGCGCAGAAACGCAGCTATTTAACAATTCTAGGGAATGCGGCTAACGAATCATTGCTGCAAAAAGTAAAGATCGAAAATGCCAGGGCTATGGTTTTCTACAAGATCATATAGTAACTGGACTTTGCCCTTTTTAGGGATTGATGGGATGGCATGAACCACCTGTGG
>CAZCPP010000609.1:0-2053 GCA_964500655.1 uncultured Anaerolineaceae bacterium
TGGAGAATCCTTGTCGATCAACTATTCATTTGTTAAAGTGTCCGGTAGCTAGATAATAGTTCACTGTCTTTTTTACTAAATGGAATTATTTTTCCTTTTTTATGAACTAATACCTCCCCCTATATACTACGGCATCGGGGTTGGGTAATTCCGCATCACGCGCCGGGAAGACCTGTACGGCGCAGGCTTTGAATTCGGGGATTTTCGCCTGCGGGTCGAGGGCATCAATGGTCAGCAGGTTTGCGGCCGCTTCATGGAAATGCCAGGGCAGGAAGACTAGGCCAACTGTCGTTTTTTCGGTTACATTTGCCCGCACAATGACTTCTCCTCGCCGAGAGGTGACCTTCACCGTCATTCCATCGCTAATGCCATGGATGTCGGCATCGGCGGGGTGAATTTCAACTCGCGCCTCTGGATAGAGCGCATCCAAGTCAGAGTGACGGGTCATGGTGCCGCCATGCCAGTGTTCAAGCACACGACCGGTGGTCAAGATGAAAGGATACTCGTCATCAACCGGTTCCACAGCCGGGACGTAATCGAGCGGGGTAAATTTGCCCCGTCCGCGTGGAAAGGAATCAGTGAACAAGAATGGCGTGCCGGGATGATCTTTATCCCAGACCGGGTACTGCAGGCCGGTCTTCTCGATGCGGTCGTAGGTCACGCCTGCGAAGTCGGGAACCACACTCGCCATCTCAGCGAAGACTTCTTCGGCGCTGGCGTAATTCCATTTAGCAGTGGCACGGCCGAGCCCGGATTCGATGCGTAACGCCAAATTGCTGATGATCTCCCAATCGGCAAGCGAGTCTCCGCGGGTGGGGTGAGCCTGCCGTACGCGCTGAACACGCCGGTCTGTGTTGGTGAAAGTGCCATCCTTTTCCGCAAAGGGTGCAGCCGGTAAGAAGACATCCGCAAAAGCACCCGATTCGTTGATGAAAATATCCTGCGCGACTAAAAACTCAAGCTGCTGCATGTGCTTTCGGGTCTCATTCAGGTTGGGCTCAGACATCATTGGATTCTCGCCCATAATATAGAGCGCACGCACACCGTCCGGATGGGCGTTGCTCAGGATTTCGGTGGTGGTCAGGCCCAGCTTTCGGCTAAGTCCGCCGGGTTCGATATTCCAGGCGGCTTCCCATTTCTTTGCATTCTCTTCCTCGCTGACCAGCATGTAACCGGGGTAGTGGAAAGGCATGGCGCCCATGTCGCTAGCGCCTTGAACATTGTTCTGCCCACGAAGAGGATTCAGCCCGGTTCCCTCGCGCCCAACGTGTCCAGTAAGGAAAGCCAGATGAATGAGCGCCAATGCGCTGGCGGTGCCATGTGAAAGTTGCGAGATGCCCATTCCCCAGTAAATCGATCCGTTTTCGGCCTTTGCATACATGCGAGCAGCTATTTGGATATCATCAGCCGGCACTCCAGAAATTTCTTCAGCATATTCGGGGGTGAACTTATCCAGGCTGGAAACGAACTCGTCATAGCCTTCGGTGCGATTCTTGATAAACTCTTCGTTAACCAAACCTTCATTGACAATCACATGCGCCATAGCCGTGAAGACAGGAACGTTGGTACCAGGTTTGATAGGTAGCCAAAACTCAGCAAAATCAACCAGTTCTATGCGGCGTGGATCTACTACGATCATCTTGGCACCGTGTTTGTGAATAGCTTCTTTCATCTGTAATGCGATGATTGGATGATTCTCGGTAGTATTGGTGCCGGTCACGATCATGACGTCATTGTGAATGACTTCGCTGGCTGTATTGCTCATCGCAGAAGAACCAACCGCCTGTTGTAGCGCAACCACGCTACCGGCATGGCAGAGACGCGTGCAGTGATCTATATTGTTGGTGCGGAACAACGCCCGGAACATTTTCTGTAATAGGTAATTATCTTCGTTGGTCGCCTTCGCACAACAATACACAGACATAGCATCTGAGCCATCACGTTTGTATACTTCAACCAGACGGTCAGCAATATAGTCCAGCGCTTCGTCCCAGGAGGCTTCACGCCAATCGTCATGGTCGAAAGCCTGTGTGCGCTCGCCGGGGTTCTGCGG
>CAZCPP010000610.1:0-2045 GCA_964500655.1 uncultured Anaerolineaceae bacterium
GCGCTACGGCAGGTGGGCGCCGCTCCTGGGCGGGCTGTTCTTTGGGCTGTACCACGTCTGGCAGTTGTATGGCTTTCCAATAGTGTTCCTGTTGGGAGTAGCATTCGGGTACGTTGTATGGTGGAAAAAAGACATCCGCCTCAGCATCATCCTGCATGTATTTGGTAACACCTTTTCCCGCTTGATGTTTTTGATGGTCGCGCTGGCAATGTAATACAAAATCCAACATGACATAGGATTTTGAATAAATTGAAAAAAACATCCGAAAAATCCACCCGACTACACTACCTCGACTGGCTGCAGGTACTGGCAATCCTGGGAGTATTTCTGTTTCACGCCGTCCATCCCTTTGATGATCTGGTTGACTGGCATATCAAAAACGCGGAAAAAAGTATCCTGGCCACTTTCTACACCGGTTTTTTCAATCTGTGGGGGATGCCGTTTTTCTTTTTGATGGCTGGCGCGACCAGTTGGTACTCATTGCGCCATCGCACAGCGGGCCGCTATGTCCGTGAGCGTGTTACGCGCTTGTTCATTCCGTTTATCATTGGTGCTATCGTGCTGACACCGATCCAAGCCTACTTTGAGTTTACCCACAAAGGCTGGTGGAGTGGAAACTCTATCGTCGAATTCATCTTCAGCGCCGAGGCGCGTAGCTACTATTTCACCGAGTACAACTCAATCACTTTCAGTCCCGAGATATTTGGCGACCTGGGTTACCACCTGTGGTTCGTGGGCTTTCTATTTGTTTTCTCTTTGATCGCTTTGCCGATCTTTATCTGGCTAAAGAGTGATTCCGGAAAACGATTGGTTGCCTCATCAGCACGGCTGGCCAAATGGCGCGGTGGACTATTGATATTCACAATCCCGCTCATATTGATCGGTTACTTTTTCCAACCCTTTCTCTCTGGATATACGGGCTGGGCGTCTTTTCTCTTCTTATTGGTCTTCTTTATCTTCGGGTACTTCCTCATTGCCGACGATCAGTTCATGGGCGCAATCCGCAGGGACTGGCCCCTGCACCTGATCCTGGGCATCGTCTGCACGTTATTCTTCTTCTCGGTAGCGGCTGGTGTGCCGGTGTGGGATTGGTTGGTGTCACCCGGCACGCTGACCTTTTATATTTCCTGGGCCGCCTGGGGCATCAACAGTTGGTGCTGGACGATGGTCATGATGAATATCGGGATGCGCTACCTGGATTACACCAACAAATGGCTGAAGTACGGTCGGGAAGCGAGCTATCCATTCTTCTTCGTCCACCAGCCGGTGATCATTGTCATCGCCTTTTATGTAGTGCAGTGGGATGTTAATCTCACGGTCAAGTTATTGGCCGTTGTGGTTGGCTCTTTTGTCGGATCGCTCGGATTATTCGAGCTACTCGTCCGGCGGGTAAATCCGGTCCGTGCTTTGTTTGGTATGAAGACACACTCCAGCTAAAGTATCGACAATCCCCCTACTCCAATGGCAAATATTTCAATTTCTCTCGAGAATTGAAGCGAATAAAGACAAAAACTCTCCACATTAGTGAGCGGTACGAGTTGTGTCTCTTGAATGACTCGAATCTTATAAGGGTTTGAAATCCCATAAATCTGGGTGTTAGACTCGAACCGTTTTTTCTTGATTTTCAATCTAATTTGCCAATTTCAATCCCCAATTGATCGAGTTTTCCCCTTCTAAGCGAAAGCGTCACTTTGCGCGCCGTTGGTGTCCTATCGCTCTCGATTGACCCCAGTGCGTGGGCTCTGGGGAAGTTCGAACCTCAAGGAACCCAAAAACCCCTCGACGGAATTGATAAACAAATAGAGAATAGCTTCCCATTAAATGAAAAGAGAACGGCGCAGCCGCTCCCCTTGAGCAAGATGTAGTCTTGTGGCAATTGATTAAATCACACAGCAGAATGAGCCTAAAAGGGCTCGTTCTGCTGTAAGCAACCCGCAGTTGAGACAGTGTACGAATTAATGATGTTTATTAATAACTTTACAAGTCGATTGACGCTAAACGAATGGAGAATAGCTTCGCTGTTCTCCCGTAAGCAACACGAAGTG
>CAZCPP010000611.1:0-2036 GCA_964500655.1 uncultured Anaerolineaceae bacterium
TCTTGACCGCAAAACAATTTTTAATTTCTATTACTCAACCGTGATCTACATGGACAAAATTGATAACTTGAACTACTTCTTTTCAGCTGGCTGGAGCCGTACAGACCCCCGTGGCGTTGATGAGCTCGGAACAGGCCTCCTTACCAGCTGGTGGGATGAAGACTATGACGAAGCAAAAGACGGTGTTTCATTCTATGTTGGTACTCGTTATGATATGCCGGACCTTGGTCTGAAACTTGGTCTTGAGTACAACTATGGTAACAAGAACTGGATCGCTTTTACACCGGGCCATGATGACCTTTATCAGGCAAAACTGGCAACCCGCGGTAGTGTCTACGAGGCTTATCTTATTTATGATCTGCCGACAGGCGAAGCAATCTCTAAATTTGCTAAAACATTTATCCGCGTAGGATATCAGCATTACGATTATGATTACACCGGCAGTGGTTTCTGGCTGGGTGAACCAATCGATATAGACGATCTCGCTGACGACCCATTGAACGCACAGTTTTATGCTCCTGTAGAAGAGATGGATAACATCTACGTGAGCTTCGAGGCGTTCTTCTAGGCTGTTTATTAATCTTAGCACTTCGCACATAAAGTTCAGAAAAGGGAATGACTCTTGTGAGTTGTTCCCTTTTCTGTTTGGCTCCAACAACTCCCATATCCGTGAGCGGGAACAAGGAAACATAAAAATTCACAGAGTTAAATATCGTCACTCAGAACGAGTCCCAGCGAGATCCAGAGTGCAGGAAAGGTGGATAGACTCTGAATGCAGGATCGAATCCGGTGTAACGGTTAAGAAATTTTCCTATAAACAATGCCATGCCCCTCAATAAGAACGAAACTCTCTGCTTCTCCATCTTCTCTGAACACGACTTCCTTGTCCATGGGGTTTTCAACCGTTATGGCGGTGTAAGCCCAACACCTTTTCACTCTCTCAACGTAAATTTCGGTGTAGGGGATGAAGTCAAACATGTTCAAAAGAACAGAGCAATTATTCAAAATGGCCTAAATATTGAAACTCTCATCTCAGCAAACCAGGTGCATGGTACAGAGGTTCTCCTTCTTGACAAAATCTCTGCCAACTCCCATGAAACCAAAACAACAGTGACTCGACCTACACATTGGAATGCAGCGATTTGCGAGCAGTATGATGGCTATGATGCCTTTATTTCAAACATTCCGGGAGTGGCTCTTATGGTCCAGCAGGCTGATTGTCAGGCTGTCCTGCTTTTCGATCCAGTGCAAAAAATTGTAGCAAATATTCATTGCGGCTGGCGAGGCAGCGTAAACAACATAATTGACCAAACCGTGGCGAAAATGCAGAAGCAATTCGGCGTTAACCCAAAAAAAATTCTTGCTGGAATAAGTCCATCTCTGGGACCCTGCTGTGCTGAGTTCATTCATTTTAAAAGCGAATTACCTCCATCTTTTTGGGAGTACCAAACCAGACCAAACTACTTTGATTTCTGGGAAATAAGTAAAGATCAGCTTCAAGCGGCAGGGATTGATGCTGCAAATATTGAAATTTCTTCGATATGCACTGCCTGTAATAGCGACTGGTTTTCATACAGGCGCGACAAAGAAACTGGGCGATTTTGTTCTGTCATCGGCTTAGTTTGAGCCACGAACCCCACAAAAAAACACGAAAACAATTTGATTCACTTTAAGTTTCAGCAGGTTAGAGCAATTCATCCGTGAGGTATATTTTTCAGGCGTATCCGAAAAATTTTACATTGTGATTATGGTACAACTTTTTAATATTATAATGTCCCCTTACACGATTAACTGCCTAAAATTTTTCGCCGAAGGTTAACTGAAAAAATATACTCATGGATGAAAATAGAAAGTGATGAAGGACAACCCAAGATATCTTGCCATACAGATTCTCCGCAAACGCCAATCGACCAAGGAGCCGGTGGATTCAATTATGGAGCAGCTACTGCAGGAAGCCAACCTGCCAGATTCCCGAGACAACCAGCTGGTTATGGCCATGGTTTACGGGGTTTTGCGTCAGCAGCGGCTCCTTGATG
>CAZCPP010000612.1:0-2035 GCA_964500655.1 uncultured Anaerolineaceae bacterium
CTAATCAGCGTACCCCCATATATGGCCTCTCCACGCGAAATCCCAAAGAAGGTATTTTATTTAGTCGATTTGGGAAAAAGGAGTGATTATGTTTAATTTTGGCAAGAAAATGGAAAAAGACCCCAAGAAAGCATTGGATAAGGCCGATAAGGCGCTGAACAAGGGCCTGAGCGGTGCACTGGTCAAGGGCTTTATGGGCAAGGATTTCACCGATCAGATGAATGAAGGTCTCGACATGGGCAGGGATGCCGTGGCCGGTGCTGAGCAGGCCCAGTGGCTGTTACAGAACGGACTAGATGCCGAAGCAGAGGTCGTCTCGGTTGCGGATACCGGCCAGACCGTCAACATGAACCCGGTGGTCATGCTGGTGCTCAAAGTAACCGCTTCGGATGGTAAGCAGTTCGATACGACCGGGCAGTGCATGGTTTCACGCATCGCCGTTCCGCGCGCAGGTGACAAAATCAAGATTAAGTACCATCCCGACAACCCGACCCAATTCACAATAATGTAAGAATTACGCACCTCAACAGCCTGCTGGCCTAACACGGACCCCAAAAGCAGGCTAAGTGATGAGACGAAACAGGAGCGGATTTCACCGCTCCTGTTTTTTTCACTCTCTCAGTGCTCACCATCTCGCTGATGTATAAGCTTTCCCCGAATTTGATCGTGCTTTCCACTGGAGTGGCTCTGTATCTAATGCTATACCACCGGAGGAGTGCAAAACCATACTTATGGAGGTTTGTTTTAGGGGATGGATGCTGTAAGGTATGATGGAAGGGATTTTTATCGTCAGGAGGTGACGTATGTCATTGGAGAAGTTTGGGGTCGAGCACAAGCAGGTCAAAGCGAAACTGGTTGCATGTATCCGCTTTAATCTTATTCAGCACACAAAAATTCAAGAAGTTCTGCAGGAACTGGCCCAGGCTATTCCTGCCGGGGATATCGTCGGCCCGCCGTATCTCATCCAGCAATATTTCAGCAGCTACACCGAAGGCTATGAAGCGGAAGTCGGCTTCCCGGTGACGCAAGCGTTTAATACCGGACGGATTACCAGCAAAATGGTACCGGCCCTCGAAGTGTTGGCGCTCATCCATCAGGGGCCACCTGAAACGCTGCGCGATACCAAAATCAAACTGCATCAGTTCACCAGGGAGCACGCCCTGATCTCGGATGAATTTACCCGTGAAGTCTACCTGGACTGGCAAGACCCTCATGGCCCGATTGAGACCCAGTTTGTGATCCACAACTGGAACGCTATCTTCGCCCGCGATCTGGAACGCGTTCTGGGGGATGCGGGGCGTGATACTGTTATGCAGGGCGCTGAAACCATCGACGTCGAATCAGCACCTGAAGAACGTTTCCAATGGGCTAAGGCCGCCATGCAAAGATTGGACGATTTGGCCGACGAGCATCAGAAATATGATGTGGTTTCCAGTTGCGCGCATGTCTTCCCACCCGGGCTGTTGGACAAGCTCAAGCGCGTGTATGCTGAAACCCGCAGCCAGTCCGACGATTCGCTCGAGGCTGTGGATGCCGTCCGTGCGTTTATGAAAGCGGATACTGGCTGGGGCCCAGATATGCCAGAACGCCAGGGATACATTATCTACCACACCAAGAAGCCTGCCGACCCACAGGCTTATGAACAGGCTCAGACTGCGGAAGAGAAACGCGCTGCCTACTGCTTCTGCCCGATCATCCGCACCCGCCTGGAGGAGGGCATGCCGATCACCTATTGTTACTGTGGCTCCGGCTGGTTCCGCCAACAGTGGGAGGCCGCCACCGGCAAACCGGTCATTGTGGAAGTCATAAAATCCGTGCTCAAAGGTGATGATGTCTGCCAATTTGCCGTCCATCTGGCAGAAGACCTGTAACCGAATAAGGCTCTCATCTACCCATCAGGCCTGTGAAACGGTAGCAACCTGAAGGTAAAGAACGACTCATTTGTGAGTTGCTCTCTTCTTAATTGGCTCACAAGAAAATTTGGGTAGTCTCCCTCAATAGTGTTGAAAGGTGTAAACTTGGGTAAACTGACTTG
>CAZCPP010000613.1:0-2022 GCA_964500655.1 uncultured Anaerolineaceae bacterium
ATCTGTCCGTGGAGAGTTGGCCAGAGAAGCGCATCCCCTCAAATGACGGTCAGTTCGTGCAAGTACTTGCTGGCTGGGGCAATATCGCCAATTGGACCGGAAACGGCAACAGTTTATTGGTACCAGAACCACAAGACAACGAAGTGAAATTAGAAGGCAAATGCATGGGTCGGAAAGGTGGCTCCTTGCCAGAAAACCTAGGCACTTTTCAAGCCAGCGCTCCAAGAGAAACCTGGGATGGCCGCAGATTGGATCTCATAGGAACTGGGACGGGCTATAGAATCGGATACCGTATCCAACCGCACGGCCCGGGTACGGCCAATGGTCTTTACGGTTATAACGATTACACTATTCCCACACCTTCTCAGCCCACGGTGATAGTCAAAACAACTCCCTTTGCCAATCTTTCTACGAATACGATACTAGCCCAAGCGCCGACACTAGCCTGGGATTGGAAAGGTGACCAGGCAAAGCTCACCGGATTTACTATTCTTTTGGATGGCAAGCCTGTTCAGGGTGCTAACCAAAAACAAGCTGGATCTGATCGTTGGGAGGATACATTATATATACCTACCTCCTGCGGAGGTGTGTACAAATTTCAAATTGTAACCAATTTTGGCGAGGCTCAATCTATACCAAGTCCGGTAACACGCTACGAACAAACGTCATGCGGAACGTATGCCAAAGTGAAGTTTAACGAAATATCATTTAGTTGCCTTGACGATGGAGACATTCCAATGATAGAAGTCGGGGGTAATTTTGAATGCGGGTCTGGTGGCTGGAACACCGATACTATTGAGGCCTTTTATTGGATACATGCAAACGGCAATGTGATAAACATTTTTGGTGGGGATCTCTCAACCGATCCGATTTATTCATTCCACGCCTTAGGGCTCTACAGCCCTCAACGAGATAAATATGCCAGCTATGATACTTTCATTGTTCCCATAGATCCTCAAAACCCCACGCTTCGATTTGGGCTACATATGAGAGATGAAGATCCCTGGTGGGATGCGGATGATAATATCTGTTTAATTGGCCAAGATATAATTATGCCCTATCAGGACTGGGCAAATTATGAACAACGTTTCGATCTGGAATGTCATACCAGAGACGCAAATGGACGAGTCACAATCGATGTAAAAGGATTACCCGGATTGTATTCCAGCCCATGAGTACGATTAACTAAAACTAAAAGGAGTATGACATATGCTATCTAAAAATGATGGAATCACTAGAAAGAATCAAACCCATCGAGCGTGGATTATGGTTGTGATCATGGTCATGATTGCAGCAACAATAGCCTGCACGTTAAATTCACCTCAAGGAGTATCACCCGGTGGACCAAGCGGAGGCATTCCAATCACCCCGCTCGGTATCACAAGCGCGCCTCCCGTAGCTGATCCTATCACGACAGTACCGCCAGAAGTCCTCTCGACGCCCTTTGCCAAAGCAGTTGGGAACTGGAAAGCGATCGATATTGATGGCAGCAATTTGACCATGGCTATTACAAATTTAGCAGGAGGTGGCTACAGCATCAGCTATCACGATAAAGGCGCAACCAACTGCGGAGAGGACGCCAATAAAAAATTGTATCCTGCTGATGGGGTTGGAACCGGTAAAACAACGACTAATAAGCTTGTCGTAGAACTGAAAGTAACCTGCTTGAAGAATCCCCCCAGCGCCTTGGGAGTCTATAACATCGAGTTATCATATCTCGCAAACAAAGATACAATTAGTGATAGCTGGGGTGTCTCTTGGCAACGAAGTAATTAACATTAAAAATATTGTCTACAGGAGATATTCATGATAAATCGTTTTTCAATTTGCTTGATCATGTTAATCCTCATTTTCGCCACATCAGCCTGCAATCTGCCTTTTGAATTCGAAGAGGACGAAGGTGATTGGAACGAATCAGAGGCTGAGTATAGTGACGACCAGCCCGAGTACACATCAGACGACGATGAGGCAGGACTTTGCCCGTTTAGGTTGAATAACAGGCTGAATCGACAAGGGAAAAGA
>CAZCPP010000614.1:0-2009 GCA_964500655.1 uncultured Anaerolineaceae bacterium
CGAATTTCATTCGACATACAAAGCTATCGACTTCCAGTCGATAGTAGTTTACTATATTGTTATTATATTGTTATCTCATTGTGGGCGGGGAAAAACAAACGCAATGCTGCATCTTTCTTTGGTCTGGGCATTTTATACATCATTGTTATACATAATATTTACGATGATATTTGGTGGTATAGTTATTTTCATGTCGGAGCGGGCGCGTTACCGTTTTCAGTGGGCGTAAATTTGTATTTCTATAAAGAACAAATTAAAAACGTGATTAGGAAAGTTCCATGGAGTTTGGCACTATTTTTATCTTTAACACTTTATGTAATGGTGTTTATCGTCACATTCACTGGTCGTTGGCCAATTCCAATATCAATTCCTATTCCAATGCAGTATCAAAATGTAATTGCCACAGCAATTTTATTAGTTGTGCTATGGAATGCGCCCAGGAACAGGTTTAAGAAGATCGATTCATATTTTGGTAAGTTGTCATATCCTACGTACTTAATGCATTATCAAGTAGGTATTTTTGTTGCTTATGTTACTGGATATCCAATCCCGGGGCGCAGGGTATTGGTGATAGCAACAGTTTTAGTGACGGTACTATCGTCTTTGGAGGCAAAGTTCTTATCTGAGCCCATTGAAAGAATTAGAAGAAGAATAAAAACTAAAACAAGTAATTTAACTGGTCACGAAATCAAATAACTTCCCGACAGAAAAGGAATATAACAATGACCAATTTTATCCTTGTAATTATCATTTCCGCTATTGGTGGCGTTGCAGTGGCATTGCAAGCCCAATTTATGGGCTTAATGGACAAAGGTATTGGGACCATTGAAAGTATGTTCATTACATATGGATTTGGCGGTTTATTAATCGGATTCGTGATGCTTATTAACAGAGGTGGAAACTTGTCAGCCTGGAGAAGTGTTCCCTGGTATTCTTTTTCTGCTGGTATGCTCGGTTTAATTATCGTTGGTGCAATTGGTTATAGTACTCCGCGCCTTGGTTTGGTTACCGCATTTACTATTATCTTGGCTTCGCAGTTCATTGTCGGTGCATTGTTGGATCATTTTGGAATACTCGGAGCAGACTTGCGCCCACTCAATCTGACTCGAGTAGGTGGTGTTGCCATTATGCTCTTGGGGATTTGGTTGATCATTCGCTAAGCGAATGCAATTACATTGGGTTGCAATATGGATAGAAAAGCGCTGCTTCTGGTAACATTTCTTGTGGAAGGTGGATTGCTTTTAATCGGCTTGGTGCTGCTTGGAAAGGTGGAATCAAAATTCCAATATTCCTGGAAAGCGACAGTATATGCCCTGCTATTATGTATTCCGATGCTTGTTGCTTTTTTTGTTGTGATTGGGTCACAATGGGAGCCCCTGTCTCGCCTAAACACAGAAATTAACGAGAAAATTCTACCAATATTTACAAAATGCGAGCTCATTGATCTCGCGTTGATTGCGGTTCTTGCCGGGGTAGGGGAAGAACTCTTTTTTCGTGGTTGGCTTCAGAGTGTTATGATAAATAAAATTGGAGTCTGTCTAGGAATACTGATAGTCAGTGTAATATTTGGACTTGTACACTATCTTTCGACCAGCTATGCTATCTATGCTTTCCTTACCGGAATTTACTTTGGCGTTATTTATTATGCGTCTGGAAATTTATATATCGTGATGGCGATTCATGCTGTTTATGATTTCATCGCTTTGGTGTATCTGGTTAAAAGGGGGGGAGGCCAAGGAGCCGGGTATCGAACTATTGAGTGATTCCGACCAGATGTTATCAACAAAGTTATTTTAGCAATCCACACTGTAAGATGTTGATAATAGTGTTGAACAGATTTCTATATTCAGTGAGAACATAATAGTATTGCAAGACTATTGTTTTTATATTGAAAAATTGCTATAAGTAATTATCGGAAAGAACTTTAAAAACATATACAAGAAAAGGAAAAAAAAATGATACTTGAAGAATGCCAAAAGCACTCAATTTCACACTGACCGAAAGCGAAC
>CAZCPP010000615.1:0-2000 GCA_964500655.1 uncultured Anaerolineaceae bacterium
TTGAACTGGTCAAGGACCGAAGAACTAAAGAACCTGCTAAACAAGAATGTGCCCGTGTATTTGAACGAGCAAAAGAACTCGGTTTGCTTGTGGGCAAAGGAGGTCTTTACAGCAATGTACTTCGCATCAAACCGCCCATGTGTATCACTCGATCGGATGTTGATTTTATGATGGAGGCTTTCAACATCGCATTGGGTGAATTATAGCGCGGTATTCTGAGTAACATGCAAATTGCAGTTGCTCAAAAAATCCGTTGGGTCCATGAATCTAATTCGTCAGGTACACGTCAGCCGCCAATTAATAGTTAATAGTCACCCGAATGACTATGCTATAATGAAAACGTTATCCTTGTGGTTACACCTGCCTTAGCAAATTATGAATATGGCATGTTTCTGCTATGGAGAGCAGTAGCCTAAGTTTGTTTGATATCAAAATAGTATTTTAGGTTCGCGAAAAAACCAATCAAATCATCAAGTATTTTTCCATACTTTGCAAAGGAGCCAGACTTTATGACACAGTTTCGAGTGGCAGTTGTCCAGGCCGGAGCAGAGCCTTTTGATAGTAAACGTAGCGTCGAGAAGGCATGTAGTTTAGCTGCCGATGCAGCGAAGCAGGGCTCTAAACTGGTACTTTTTCCAGAAGCCTTTATTGCGGGTTATCCAAAAGGGCTCGATTTTGGTGCCAGGGTGGGCATTCGTTCTCCAGAGGGGCGTAATGACTTCCGCAGATATTGGGAAAGCGCCATCGATGTGCCCAGCTCGGCTACCGATATCCTTGCCACATCGGCTCGTGAGAATAACATCTATCTGGTTATCGGTGTCATTGAACGCGAGAACGGTACTCTCTATTGCACGGCTCTGTTCTTTAGCCCTGATGGTAACCTTATGGGCAAGCACCGTAAACTCATGCCAACTGCTATGGAGCGCCTGATCTGGGGCTTCGGTGACGGTTCCACCTTGCCTGTTTTTCAGACCCCTATAGGAAGAATCGGAAGCGTTATTTGTTGGGAAAACTACATGCCCATGCTTCGTATGGCCATGTACTCCAAAGGCATTCAGATTTATTGTGCTCCAACCGCTGACGACCGAGACACTTGTATTCCGTCCATGCAGCATATCGCAATGGAGGGCCGATGTTTTGTCCTATCCTCTTGTCAGTACATCAGCCGAGGTGACTATCCAAAGGATTATTTTGCCATCCAAGGAGACGATCCTGAAACTCTAATACTCCGAGGTGGTAGCTGTATTGTTGGCCCACTCGGTGAAATTCTGGCTGGTCCCTATTATGACAGAGAATGCATCCTAACCGCCGATATTGATCTCGGCGATATTGCCAAAGGTAAATACGATTTCGATGTGGTAGGACATTATGCACGGCCAGACGTATTTCGGCTGTACGTTAACGAACGTGAAACTCCTTCCGTCGTTTGGAACGATAGCCCTGCCGGTGATCCGTTTTCAAGTGATAACGAGACTGAGTGATGGTCATTTTTCATTTTCTGTATATTATCTGATCCGCATCAGTTCAAGGAGCATTTTTTTCTTAAAAGTAGGCTTCAGCAGGGTAATCAGGATCCCTGATGTAATCATCCGCACTGGTTCTCGCTTCCAAGACAAAATTCCATGTATCTGCTAAGTATTTTGACTCTGGAAGCGCTCCCAGAAGTTGTGATATCGCAACCGCTAATTCCTCCCCTGAATATTTAAGATTACGACCACAATTCATTAATTTTTCAGGCACCCCAATGTTGAACCATACGATACGGAATAAGGAATAGTCACCCACAACCTTTTTGGATGTTAAGAATCTGATCTTTTTTTCAGTTGGATGTATGTGTTTTATTAAGGGGGGATCGCTCCCATAAGCGCTAAGTTATTTTTCTTGACATATAGGCTATATTATCATATACTTCCATCAAATACTACGACGGAGGTAAAATATGATAACAGAAGACTGGCCAGTGTTGCTATCCTTTTTTCCAGATAATTGGATTGAATTAG
>CAZCPP010000616.1:0-1996 GCA_964500655.1 uncultured Anaerolineaceae bacterium
AACTTTCACTAATTTGGCTGTAACACTAGGGCCTGGGAGTGTAACAGGAAAGATTAGGGTTACATGTGAAAAGAGCGGCTATACTAGGTTTGATGGGGAGGTTCTAGTAGTAAGGGGATAGCATATGCAAAAAGAGCCTAATAATAAAATGAGTGAGGGTCTCCGCCCTTCTAAGAAAATGCCTTCAATTTATATTGTCCTTACCATTTTGATAGCGATTGTCTTTGCAATCCTCTCACGGCCCGTTTATATGGAAAAACCAAATCCTATCTTTCCCTGTGATCAAGGAATGCTTCAACATGGGTATTTTGGAACAATACGGGGCAAACTGCACCATAATCGATAATAATAATCCGACGAATTCATTCATGTTTAACTGCAGGAATTCACCAACTGGTCAGGATCAACGTAATCAAGTATACGTTAAGAACCGCATGATATATTACCTAGATCTGGAGATAAACCTCCGGTTCAAGTGCTGGCACCGTTAGCGATTAAAACACGAAAGAGGATTCAACATGACAAAACGAAAATATGTGATTGGAGGAATTCTATCCATCTTTGCATTGGGGATGCTGTTCACCAGTATGTTTACAAATGGATGGTATGTACTTGAATATAGAAAAACGTCGGTGGTTAATAAGGATGATCATCTGGACCTAGTTTTCTATGGGGGATTGAGGGATGCAATGATAATACAAACTGGCTCATCTATTTATTATTTCCATTATGGTAAAAGCGCATACGAACCATATGGACAATTAGATCAGATCGGTTTGATAACAAGTATTTGTATGTGGATGTCCATAGCGTTAATACCTGTATTTATCTGTTTTGCGTTTCTTCCGGACAATAAAAGCAGAAACAAAGGATTGATGATAGGTCTTGCCATTACGATATTGTTTATGTTAATTGGTGGATTGGTGGTTTTTACGATAATGTATCCATCAGTGATCACTGAAGAAATTGAAAAAGAAAAAGGAAAATGTGAGTATTGCGACGGAACAGGGGACTGTCGGCAATGCGACGGTTCCGGAATCATCGTAGAATCTGATTGGTACGGAACATATGAATCAGATTGTTTCTATTGCGATAATGGTAGATGTCCATACTGCGATGGAACAGGGCAAGTTGCTTATGTTACAGTGGAGAAGAATACATTTGGATTTGCATATTATCTTGTGGTTGGAGCTATCGTCATATTTATTGGTAATTTGATTGGAATAATATTCACTAAACAAGGAAAGAAAAAAGGAGAAAAAACTACCTCATCATATTCCTCCTCTTTGGATGAAAATGTTTTTGCTACCCAAAATAACATTTCTTCTGAGCCTTATCGTACAAAACGAGATATTTCTAATAATAATTGGTCAGATAGCGAGTTATACAAAGAAAAATCTAATGACGAGAAGAAGTCTGTTATCGATTACAAGCATGAGGCTGATTTATCATCCTCAATTGACTACAAAGAGCCAGATAATAATGATAACTACGAAGAACATTCTAAAAGATGGGATTCCAAGGGTAGTATAGAACAAGATAAAGAAGGACCTAATTGTAGAATATGCGGTTTCGTCACGAGTTACGACTACGGGACGTATCGGTTTTATTGCTCAACCTGTGGAATATACAGTGACGAATGATGAAATGTCATTCGTGCCCAACAGATACTCGGACTATAAGAAATATCTCGAGGAAATGGACCATACCGATAAGGAACTGGAGTTTAGCATTGAACCAATTTGGAATATTATTTGGAGAAAGACTGGAGGACCATTTACACAGTTAGAATTACGTACTCTCATTAGGGGATAATTCATTAGGAGCGATATCAATGGAAAAAAATTCGACAAAAGGGATGGATACTACCGCATCTACACCATTAAAATATGATGATCTAACATCTTCGAAAAGAAAGCGCTTGTATGTATTGTTTTTTGGCAAGGAATTCTGCGAATCATCTCTAATCACTATGATAGTATTGTTCTTCATATTA
>CAZCPP010000617.1:0-1990 GCA_964500655.1 uncultured Anaerolineaceae bacterium
ACTCCCCTGTTGATTGAGTTTCTGTAAATAATTCATCATGTGTTCCAGATGTCCCCAATCCTGTCCTATAGTCGGCTCATCCAGGATCAACAACCTAGGTCTGAGTACCATGGACGAAGCAACGGCTGTACGGTGCATCTGCCCCACAGATAGTTGGTGTGGTCTGCGTTGTACCAGGTTGAACAAATCGGTCTCTTTGAGCATTTGCTGATGTATTTCGTAATCGTAACAATCATAATTGCGAGGACCAAAGGCAATTTCTTCATCGACACTATCGGTGAACAACTGATCAGCAGAATTCTGAAAAACCAGGCCCACATCCAGACCCGGACGCTGTTTTTTATGTCCATGAAAAAGCACTTGTCCCTGGCGCGCTTTGAGCAATCCGGCGGCCACATAAGCTAGGGTGCTCTTCCCAGCCCCGTTTTCCCCTACTAGGGCGGCGAAATCGCCCTCATAGAGCGAAAAATCAATCTCTCGAATGGCATCCTCTGCGCCATACCCTGCACTGACAGCAGTCATCTCCAATAATATGTCCCGATCCTTAGGTGGCTTGCCATTCGGGTGGATCATACGCCGCCAGGGAGTCTGGTGACCATCGACTGGACGGCGCAAGCCAAAAGCCTTACGGTGAACAGGGTCTGCAAGGACAGTAAAGGGGCTACTATCGGCAACAATGTGCCCCTCATTCATTAATAAAACCCGGTCGACATGCTCAAGCGCTAACCCCATGCGATGTTCAATCATCACAATCGAGATACCGAAATCTGCGTTTAGGGTCCTGATGGTTTCCATCACACGCCGGGTGCTAGAGATATCCAGCGAAGCTGTGGGCTCATCCAACACCAACACCTTGGGGCGCATTGCCAGAATTGAGGCAATTGCCACGCTCTGCTTCTGACCGCCGGAAAGGTTAGCGGGGTTACAGTCCTTCAAAAGAGATAACCCTAAGGCTTCCAATACCCAATCCTGCCTGCGTTGGATTTCATCATCATCGAATCCCAGGTTGCAGGGGCCGAAAGCCACTTCATCGGCTACTTTTAAATTGAACAACTGGGTGCCCGGGTTTTGGAAAACCATGCCTACATGTTGAGCAAGTACAGGTATCGGGTTTTTCCGGGTATCCAAACCGTCAACATCGACGCGCCCTTTCATAGTCGCGGGAATGCTGTTGGGAATCAATCCACTGATAGCTCTGGCCAGAGTGCTCTTACCGCAACCCGAAGGTCCCGTGATCACCACCCATTCTCCTGCTGAAATATCCAGGGAGAGATCTTCGATAACATAACCAAGCCCGTAGTCAATAGAAAGGCCGCGAATCTCGATCATTCGGCTACCTCTCCGATCTGAATAATTTGCGCATCAGGCCAGCGTTCGAAAGCCGTCTCAAGCAGATCAGGGCGGATGACCACCATGGCGGTCTGATGGCTGCCATCATCCAATATGCGAAAAGCTTCCTGAAAGCCATCCCCGTACCTAAACTCCAGATCTCCCAACTCATCGATGATAAGCAAGTCTTTGTCACCGGAAGATTGCAGGATTTGATTCCCCCAGGCAATCACATCTCGATCCAATTGCCAGCTGCCCACGCGAAGTCCGGGGTTGGCATCGTTACCACGTCTACCCAGGGGACGGGATTCCCCTGTCGCAATGTCGACCAGATCAAAAGAAATCTTATTGTTATTCTCGAATTCAGCCGGACAGATAATTCCCCCAACTGTCATCCCCGCAAGGCGAGCCTGCTCAACGACTTCGGCACACCAGGTCGTTTTGCCGATACTGCGTTCGCCGCTAACGATCCATAACCTTAGGGTTGCTTTCTCTGAAAGACAATTCGCCAGCACAATGGCTGGCGAGGGAGGTCTTACGATCACAAGTGCTCCTTTCCAATTCAGTTCTGGTTTTACACCCGAACGTCGGGAGGTCATTGTGTTTCCACTGCTGACCCGCCCCTCGCCGGAGGGGATGGTCTGCTCGCCATAACATCAGC
>CAZCPP010000618.1:0-1986 GCA_964500655.1 uncultured Anaerolineaceae bacterium
ATGCTCACCCCAACAAGGTTTTTGACCTGATTTTGCTACTTTAAGAAAGCCCTGCGGAGAGGTTTTCGAGGACTTGAAACAACCCGTTCACTTGATCTACTTTGGTGACAAAGAAAATTGCGAATATTGTGACGAAACTCGCCAATTAGTGGAAGAAGTTTCTGCGGTATCTGATCTTGTAAGCATAGAAATTCATGATTTGGATGAAAATTCTGATTTGGCAAAGAAGTTCAATGTGGATAAAGCTCCTGGCTTGGTGATTGCAGCCAAAGAAGGCGACCAACTCAAAGACTATGGCGTTCGGCTATCAGGAATCCCTTCTGGGCATGAATTCACTTCTCTCATCCAGGACATTATTTTGGTATCAAACCGCGATTCAGGTCTGAATTCACAAACTCGAGAGGCTCTCAAAGTTCTTGACAAACCGATTACTTTACAAGTATTTGTAACGCCTACCTGCCCATACTGTCCGCAAGCAGTGGTGCTAGCGCATAAGATGGCGATAGAAAGTCCAATGGTCCAAGCAGAGATGGTGGAGGCAACTGAGTTCCCCGAGCTTTCGGGGCGACATAACGTCAGTGGTGTACCGCAAACCACAATCAATGATGGCAAAGCGCATGTTGTTGGCGCAGTACCAGAACCGAATTTATTAGCCGAAATCCAACGAGTGATGGCAGGATAATCATGTAGACCTGACTGGTTTCTAAATCGGCGGCAAGCTTGAATCGCTGATGAGAAACCAGTCATTTTTGATAAAATCGGGGCTATGACCAAGCGTAGAAAAATATCGCTAAAATCCAAAATTCTGGCTATGTTTTTATTGGGGGGCGGATTAATCTTAGTAGGAGTAACAGCTCTTATTGCTTGGCCCAAATCTGAACCCATCGATAGTGGGCCGCTAATCAGCTCATCAATGGCGGTACCGGTTGAAGTGAACTACAAATCACCGACCCTAACACTTTTCGATCTCAACGATGGCGAACACTCGCTATCAGATTATCATGGGCAAGTGGTGCTGGTGAACCTGTGGGCTACCTGGTGCCCTCCCTGTAAGGCAGAGATGCCGATTTTGAAAGCATATTACGAAGCGCATCAAACTGACGGATTTGTCACCATTGCCATCAATGATGGTGACCCAAAGGATGATGTAGTAAATTTTGTCAGTGATTATGGGTTAACTTTTCCAGTTTGGCTGGATCCTACTTATGAAGCCACCGAACGCGCGTTCAAGACCTTGAATTTGCCTAGTACGTTCGTAATTGACCGTGAAGGGAATATCCGTTTACGTTGGATTGGCGAGATCGATGAGGCAGCGTTGGACGAATATGTAACCCCTTTGATTTTGGAGTGAAAAATGCAGGTAAAAGTTGATTGGAAAGAACGTGTGTCATTCGTTGGTACTGCCGATTCAGGCTTCAATGTTAACCTTGGCGCTGATCAAGATCTAGGCGGTGACAATGATGGCTTTCGGCCATTGGAATTGATGGCCATTAGCCTGGCAGGCTGTACAGCCATGGATGTAATTTCAATTTTGAAAAAAAAGCGCCAGGATGTTACCGATTTCGAAGTTCGTATAGATTCAGACAGAGCTGAACAACATCCAAGAGTTTTTACGCACGCTACAATCGAGTATCTGGTGACCGGCCATGACGTGGATGAAAAAGCTGTATTGCGTGCGATAGAACTTTCAGCTGAACGCTACTGCTCGGCGCAGGCTATGCTGACGCAGGTTTTTCCGATGGAATTACGCTATCAGATTTTTGAAGAAGATAGCGGAGCAAAGAAATTGATCGCAGAAGGGGTGTATACACCAATTAAAGATTAGTTGATTTTGATAAATCTATTGAGCCAGGTTTGTAAGAGGCGAGATAATATTTAACAAATGGGATAGCTGCTTAGAGGATTGCAGGTTCGGGCTAAAGATAGAAAGGAAAAGGGGCTGTCCCAAAAGGCAGCCCCTTATTGGATTAAGATCTGAACTGGTAA
>CAZCPP010000619.1:0-1984 GCA_964500655.1 uncultured Anaerolineaceae bacterium
GAGAAGTGCTTATGATGAACTCCAACTGCTCAAAGCCGCGTAACATCAGTTATATAAAACCTCTCTGGCAAAAGTGCTCGCGTCGCCGTACGCCATGCGGGGCACTTTCCCCGGCGACGAGGACGCCGCCTAGAGCACGGTGGATCGTTGACTTTTACAAGAGATCTATTATCTTTAGCAACTTTTTTACACTCTGTAAACAAAGAAGCAAAATGTATCTATCACGGCCACTTGTCTTACTACGGTGAGCCGATTGCAATGCGGCCGTCAAGTTTGGCGCTGATGGGACTATAAGTTTGGATAAATTGGCGCATCTCATCCCACACATCCAGGCTGGTTTCTGTATAGGCTGCCTTGGAAAAAATGTCTTTGTAGCCTCCAGCATACAAACCCTGGAAGTTGCTGGTAGCCACCAGGTAGGTTTGGACAGGGTCAAGAGGGCCGAAACCAGCAGTGGGGTCGGCAGGATGGTTTAGTATCTGTATATTGGAAGCCTCATTCTCCACAATATTGAACCGCACTCCCGATACTTGCGAAAAGAAATCCGATCCACTGCGAGATACACTATAGTCAAGTAATTCTTGTATCTGTACCCCGGTCATATCATAGGTGAATACCGCGTTTTTATAGGGCATCGCGGTCAATAAATCACCCTCCAAAATCACGCCAGGCGGAATAGGTTGGCGAAAACCACTGGCTGTAAAAATAGCCACATGAGTCTCGGCAGCATCACGGACAATATCCGTAACCAGGTTGCCCAACAGCGATTCACCTGTGAACTGTCCTTCTGTTGAAAGCTCAACGGTAGCTTCACCGATTGGCTGGAAGAGATAGGCATAGTCATGATCAGCTTCAAGTTCAGCCTGCAGTTGCACAACTTTTTGCATAATTTCAGGATCTTCGGGTAATTTGTTACTCATCTTCACCAACTCACCGCTAATCTTTTCTAAAACGCCGTTTTTGAAAGTGAATTCCACTTTGCTAATGTAAGTCAGATATTGGAATGAGGAGATGATGACTGTTTCGGTGCCGGGAATGGACGTCAACCCCTCTTCGCGATGACTGTGAGTGCCAAAGACAAGATCAATGCCGGGAACAGCCTGAGCCAAAGCAACATCATCTTCATACAGGGCATGTCCGATCAGTATTACGGCATCAACCTGTTCTTCTTCTCTCAATGTTCTAACGACCTCTTGGGCAGTCTCTACCCGATCGGCAAAGCTTGCTCCGGGAACAGGCATCGTTTCCGGTTTGAGCAATTGCTCAAAATCGGCGCCAGCTAAGGCAAACACGCCAATTTTTACGCCCTCAACGTCGAAAACTTGATAGGTTTTTCCATCGCGCTGAAAAAGGGGCTGACCATTACTATCCAAAGCGTTGCTGCTCAATATGGGATAATCTATCTGAGCATGACATTGGGCAAAAACTTCGGCCCCATAATCCGCATCGTGGTTGCCGAAGGCCATTGCTTTCACTATGCCATTGAACCAGGACCACTCGACGCATTGGTACTTATCGGACCAGGCCGGAGATCCTTTGTTAATCATATCGCCGCCGCTAAAAACCAACACGTTTTGATCATTGGTATAGGTCTTGAGGTAAGCAATTGCACGGGCAACGCCAGCTGTATCAGTTTCCCCATCGGAATAGAAGGGTATAGCGTGGGAGTGATAGTCGCTGAAATGCAATAGCGTAATCGTAGTATCCTGCTGGGAAACAACGTAAAAAACACTTAGCAGTAACAATACAACTATAGCAATAATCAGGATACGTTTTTTCATGATCATTCTCCATCCAATATTTAGTTTGTTTTACTTGACGTTTGTGGCTATTACGGTATCGTTGTCAAATATTTATTAGGCTAACGGTTTGCGTAAGCCCCGGCATTCTTAGCCAGGGTACTTGCTGATGGGTGGTGCGGATTGGGTTCATTATGTTAGCATGTAAATGCAATCTGGCAGGAGCGTGGATTGCGATCGGGCAC
>CAZCPP010000620.1:0-1981 GCA_964500655.1 uncultured Anaerolineaceae bacterium
CTTCATACCATAAGGGATCCACTTTTCCTCTGAAAACCCCCCTCATTTCACTAATCTCAATGACACCAGCATATCCATTTTTACCTGCCATCTTTGAGAGATAAGTATGGTAAGGAATATAAACATTTCCTGTGCATGTTTTTATTCGATTTACAAGTTCTAGACCTGCTTCTTTATCCGCTTGAGTCGGGATCTGTGATGCCAGCGATGAAAGCAAACTAAATAAATGTGCACTGGAAAGTAATAACACGAGGATTGCAAGAACTTTCCTTTTTATTGTTAAGTTTCCTGATGGTGCGTTAATACTGCCAATGCCCAACCCAAATAGTATCGAGATACCAGCAAATGCTGGCATCAAAACATTGTAGTAACCACCCCGGTTCAACCGCCCAAGCCAAGAGATTGTGATCAATCCGGGTCCAAGTAGCATAAATAAATAGGTGTCGAGCCGATTTGAACGCCATATAATTCGCCACGATAATATCATTACTATCAACAGGAAAAATGGAATAACTAAATAAGGGGAAATACGTTGTAGGTGAGCAGAGCTCAAACCATCGAATAATTCAGGTCTACTGTTGGTTAGATAGATTATCAACATAACAAACAGTAATGTAAATGCTAATAGTATTCGTGGTGCGATTTGGATATTCCCAAACAATGGACTAGCGAAAATTCTGATCCAAGAAGGATCTCTTTTCAACATAATTGCTAGAAAAAAAGCAAAGATACCAAGTAAGGCTGGACCGGCCAATAGTAAGAGCCGTTCTAGTGAGTATGGTCCAATCACATTTCGATCAGCATCTGACGGCAGGCTGGCAAGGTACCAAAATGAACATATAGCCAAGACACAAGCGAGAAGGACTAATAGCCAAACTGCTCTTCTTGACAAAGTATTGTTGATCTCCTCTTTGTTCGAAAGTTTGCTCGCATCAGGTGAAATCTTTTTCCCTGGAAACATCATTACATATATGAAGCCCATGATGGCAGCAAATAAAATCGGTTTTACAATTTCACCAAAAAAGATTTTATTAGCTGATGAAATAAGTGTATTGATATTGGATATGACTCTGTGCTGCCCTGGGAGATGGAATATATAATATGAAAACCAACCTTCGTGCAACCAATCTAGAAAAAGTGTCCCACCGATAACACTTATCAATGCAGTTCCAATAAAAACAAGACTGTTCTTACGCAATGGGAACATACAGTAAATCAGAAAAATGGCAAACATGACAAGCATGGTTTGCTTTGTAAAACAAGCTAATGTTAGAGCGATGCCACCAAATATTGAAGTATGCAAATTATCCTTGAGCAATAAATACACAGAAAGAAGAAGCAATGCCAGAGCGAGAGAGTCAACCCGGGCAATATCAAACCAATAACCGGTTAATTCGTATGTTGCGCAGAACAATCCGCTTCCTAGTAGTCCTCCCAATTTACTTCTTGATTGACTATAGACAAGAATATAAATGAGGACCAGTATGCTCAACGTTGAAATAATTGAGACCAATCTCAATGGTAAAAAACTATTCCCAATCACCTTGCTAACCAATCCAGATATATAAAAATATACTGGTGGATAAATTTGAGGAATGAAATCGAAAGATGGTCTAACATAAAGAGGTTTCCCGGCAAGAATCCTTGATACTTGGACAAATGATCCCCCTTCCATCCATTCTAATGCAAATGGATATGATATGCGCGACAGTGAAATATATAGAAATCTTCCAAACTGAGTAAATACCGCAGCAAGGACTACAATTCCTACAGTTGTATTAATTATTTTTATTGATCTTTGTACTCGTAGAGAAGATGGAAAGTTCATGGCGTAATTGCCCTATTTTTTTGGAAGTGATTCAATTTTCAAAGTGGAATGTTGGAAATCCATGAATTTATTGACTATTCCGTCTAAAAAAACCTGGGATTAGCATGGGAGTGGAAAATTTATAGTCTAAATATTCAGTACCAAATTCCCGTT
>CAZCPP010000621.1:0-1980 GCA_964500655.1 uncultured Anaerolineaceae bacterium
ATCGATAAAATTGTCATTGTAGAGCTGATGGATGATTTAGGGGATTTCCTATATAACAATGTAGAGTTAAATAAAACCACAATCAACAATCCACTTGTAGAATATATTGTTGATGATGGACGCCGTTTTCTAAATGCTAACCCCGAAGTAAAATTTGATCTTATTTACGCAGATCCCTTACGAAGATATACCGCCGGACACAACAACTTATATTCCACAGATGCAATGGAACTTTACCAATCGCATTTAACAAAAAGTGGTGTTTTTTGTGCCTATGTAGATCAGCAAAATGTAATTCCCAAAACAATAGCGAGTTCATTCGCTGAAGTAGACCAATTTCGCTTGAGAACCATTGTCGCTAGCAATCAATTGCTTCAATACAATCTAACCTATATGGAAACATTGGCTGAAAATTACTTAGCTGTTGCTAACCCTTATTATGATTCTAAAACAATTGAGAATATTCAACCCCAGAATTTACTTTCAAAGTATGTAAGATCAAGGGAACAAATTCTAACTGATGAACAGAGGGTTCCTGTTCTAACAGATAACAATCCTTGGATGGAGTATTATTTTTTCAATGAACCTAAACGAAAGCCTGTTTGGCCAAAAGGCGATTCCCAAGAAAACTTCCTCCAACGAGTAATAGATGATTCATAAAACAGAATTTGTTCTTCGGGTTTAGTAAACCCGATTATGGTTCGATGGTATAATTTTCGCCCGTATGACATCAGAAACAGCATCACAAAAAACCCAGGTCTGCCCGACCTGTGGTACACGCTTGAGTGAAAGCGCCACACGCTGCCTTGTTTGTGGTACAGAACTGTCTGCAAATGCTGTAGAAGAAAAAAAAGCTGCAAAAAAAGTTGAAAAGACTGTGCAGGCTAGCCGCATGCCAGAAATCACACTCGGCTTGCCAGCTGCATTAGGTTTGATGGCTATCATCCTGTTGATCGGTGCCGGCGTGGTTTACGGAGTCCTAAATATGGGTGGGCGTGTAGTTGAACCAACAGCTATTCCGACAGCAACTGAAACAGTTCTCCCCTCACCCACAGCAACACAAGCTTCAACCTTGACACCGATTCCCACGCCGACAGAACTTCCACCATTTGATTACACAGTTGCCGCGGGAGATACTTGTTCACTGATTGCATTAAATTTTGGCATCTCTGTTAACAGCCTAATTATTCTCAATAACCTACCAGTCTCTTGCAATAATCTGTATATTGGTCAGGTACTTAAAGTTCCTTACCCTACTCCAACCCCTGCTCCTTTGCCCACCAACACACTGCCCCCAGACGAGGCTGCCAAGGCTGAATGTGAGAAAGTTCCTATTACCGTGCAGGAAAATGACACCTTGTCCAGTATTTCCCTGAATTATGCCGTGTCTATGGCTGCTATTAAGGAATATAACGGTCTTTCAACTGACAATGTCTTCTTGGGGCAATCACTACTCATACCGCTTTGTGAACGTGCAGCCACTCCGGGACCATCTCCGACACCTACCACACCGCCTCCCTATCCGGCTCCAAACCTGCTCCTCCCAGCTGATGGGGGTGCCTTCACCCTGGCCAATGATGTCGTGACATTACAATGGTCATCCATCGGTACACTTCGCGATAATGAATCCTACCGTGTGATCGTAGAAGATATCACCGAGGGTCAGGCTCGTCGCCTCACCGATTACGTTACAGATACCAAGTATATAGTTCCGACCACGTTTCGACCAAATGACAATGTCGCTCATGTCATTCGATGGTGGGTTAGCTCTGTTCGCCAAACCGGCACCGACGAACAAGGCCAGCCAATTTACTCATCCGCTGGTGCAGACAGTTTGAAATGGGTCTTCACATGGGTTGGCTCTGCACCACAAGAGACACCTGAGCCATAATTAAATAACTAATAATAACCGAAACCAAATCCTCGTGCATAAAACGGAGCAAGCCGAACACCTTAAACGGAGTAAGTCGCACAGGTTAA
>CAZCPP010000622.1:0-1975 GCA_964500655.1 uncultured Anaerolineaceae bacterium
ATTTCGGCAAAGAACCGGTTTATATACAGCAGATTGCCTTGAAGATCGGCAACCGCCTTGCCGTCAACCGCAGTGTCGGAAATGATCTTGAATCGCCTGTTCTCCTCCTCCGCCTGCTTGCGCTCGGAAATGTCGCTAAAGACAGTCAGCGTTGCCAGTTCACCAAAGTAATCGATAAGTGATGATTGGATGCCCATCCACTTCGTCGTTCCATCCTTTCTGATGGTGCGGTATTCGTCCTGTGAGGGGACTTTTTCTCCCTGAAGGCGTTTTTGGAAATTACCGAAAAAGCGCTGGCGGTCGTCTTCATGAATCAGCGTAGCAAGTTGTCGCTCATCCATCGCGAGAAGCTCATCTTGTTCATAACCCGTAATGGTCGTCATGGCGGGGTTGACGAAACCGAGCCGAGTCGGATCGGATTGGGCGATTACAACTCCCTGTAGAATGTTGTCAACGAGCGTTCTATACTTCTGTTCACTCACCTTTAATTGATCTTCCACCGCTCTGATTTTACTGATATCGACAATGACGCCGCGAAAACCGCTTAATTCTCCACCTTTCATTGCCGGCGTCAAATTTAAGAGTATTGGGAAACGCTCGCCTCCTTTACGTAAACATGTGTATTCATTCGAATCTAATTTCTCCCCCTTCAACCTTCTACCCAGGTTAGCTTTTGCCCTTTCATGATCTTCGGGAGTTATCAAGCTCAAACCATTGAGACCATTCTCCAGGTCCTCTGTCGAATATCCGGAAAGTTCAAACGCTTTTTTATTTGCATAGGTGAGGTTCAAATCCGGATCTGTTTCAAAAACCGCTTCCGGCATAAGATCGTTCATTTCACGGAAGCGCGTTTCACTCTCCCGCAGCACCTCCTCTGCCTGCTTGCGTTCGGTGATGTCTTGACAGGTACCAAAAAGCACTTTAGCCTTTCCTTTTTCATATTCAATTCTGCCATTGGTCTTAACATATTTGATTTCTCCATCTTTGCAAATCAGACGATACTCGTTAGGAACAAGCTCTCTCGCTCCAGAAGCGATGCTGTCAGTAAGCCATTTTGTAATCCTCGCCAAATCTTCCGGGTGATGAATGTCATTGTTTACTTTTTCAAAATCAATCACATCGTTTTTATCATATTTAAGCAGGTGATACATTCCGTCTGACCATGATGCTTCTCCTGTCTGGATGCCCCAGGTAAAATCACCCAATTTTGCTATATATTGTGCACGTAATAAATTCGCTTCACTTTCCTTCACTGCTTGTTCCGCCTGTTTGCGCTCGGTGGTGTCGGTAGTGATGATCCCCAGACCGTCCAACACCCTGAAGGCTCTCAGCATGAAATACCTGTCGCCGGTATCCATAAATACAACATCTTCGAGGTACGTCGGTTCACCGGTTTGGATGACTTTTCGATAGATATCATATCGTCCAGTCTCGTGGATGTCTGGCACCAGATCTGCGATGTTCTTTCCAACAACTTCATCTCTACTCTTTCCCCACCCTGTCAATCCGGTCTTATTAATATCGACGAAGTTCAACTCACTATCAAACAGGACAAATGAATCTGGTGCAGCGTTTACAAAGCGAGTCCGTTTCTCCTCGCTCTCCTGCAGCTCCATTATGCCTTCCTGTACGAGTTGCTCAAGGTTATTTCGATAGTTCAGGTTCTCCTTCTCGAGTCGAAATTTATCGTCAATGAGGACTTTGGTTCTCGCCGCACCGTTCACAGCCTTAACAATCGCTTCTTTTGTGATCGGTTTAGCGAGGTAATCAAAGGCGCCAAGACGTAAAGCGGCGGAGGCGGTATCAATGGTCGGTTCACCGGTTATCATTATCACCTGGACGTGCTCGGACACTTCACGTATTGATTCGAGAAGTTTCACTCCTGACATCTTCGGCAGGATGATGTCGGTTACTACGACATCGAAATCATTGCTTTTCAGCAATTCCAGACCAGTTATCGCATCTTCAGCGACTT
>CAZCPP010000623.1:0-1973 GCA_964500655.1 uncultured Anaerolineaceae bacterium
GGACAGGGCTCGCATTTCTTCACGGCTCGGTAATTGCACAGGCGTCATGGCTTCAGGTTGGGTGAAGTGCTCGACAAAAGGGCAGAGTGTGTTGCCCTGGGTATTATTCATGACGCGAATACGCACCTGGCGTGTTTCTCGGCCAATCACGGCACAAATCGGTGGTCGATCATTCTCGTATGTGCCCCATCCACGCCGTTTATTCGCTCTACGTCGAGGTGGGTCATGTGGATTGCCGTGCCATTCTCCTTTTTTCCCCAGCGTTCTGGAACATTTCGTCGGTTTCGACTTCCAGATCGCTCAAGGGGTCTTTCGTTTGTTTGTGTTCAGCATTGGCTTGCAACAGATGTCGCACTTCCATAGCTGTTGTACGACTGATCTTCAATTCGCGCGCCAGCTTCGCCGAAGATTTGCCTTGCAAAACCTCCCGAATGAATAGAAGGGTTTGCTCTGGCGTGAAATGTCTGCCTTCAAACACTGTTCCACTGTACAGGTTGTATATGCCTCGACAAGCTTTGCACCGATACACATCCAAGTCGCTCCTTTTCGTCTTACGAAACCAGTTTGCTTGCTCAAGCCCAGCTTGGCAATGTGGACATTTCAAGCCGCTTGGATGGAAATATTTTTCTAGCCATTGTAGGCAGGCTTCGCGATCCATGAGTTCTGTGATTGGAAAATCCATACCTCTTATTTAACCCAATCACTTGTCCTGAACATGAGCCAAGATTTTTTACAAAAACGGAGTTAACAATGCCCACTCCAAGGATAGAAGATTTTCTGTTCTTTGTATAAATGGACTGTACTGGGTATTCAAATAATACACAGCGAAGCTGGAATAATTCAGCTCCTCTGTGTATATATGATCGAATCGGTTTTGATATCCTTTGTTTATTCGTTCTTGAGTTATATTTTGCTTTGAGAGCCCTTGATCTTCATTTTATTTGCTTGGGAGCCAGCTGATGCCGCCGCGATTTGTTGACCCATCATGCTATCCACCGGGTAAACAATAACCATAGCACTCTCTTCTTTTGAAATATCGAGCAGGGCCTGGATCTGACGAAGTTCCATGGCACCCTCACTGGCAGATAATATGCTTGTCGCTTCTGCGATTGCGGTTGCCACTGATACCTCAGCATCAGCCTGGATCTTTTTTGCTTTGGCCGAGCGTTCGGCGCGCGCAATCACGGCTAGCTCCTCGATCAGCGTTGGTGGAGTACCAACATCCGTGATACGTACTGCGCGAACATTGATGCCGTAATCTTTAGCTGCGGAATCGATAATCTTTTTTAAATCACTGGCGATCCGATCTGTTTCACTAAGTAGCGGGCGCAGATCATTGCCCCCGATCGTGCTTTTCAGCGCCTCCATAGAAGCCCATTCGGTGGTCTTCCAATAATCTTGTACTTCAATAGCAGCTTTTTCAGGATCTTCGATTTCGAGTTCAACGGCTGCTGTAACATCAATAGGGATATTATCTCGCGTCAAGGTTTTGGTGGCTTTAACTTCATAAGTGGTGATTCTTACATCCAATATGCGAGCAACTGAATAGATAAAGGGCGGAACAATGAATAGCCCAGGTCCTCTTGCACCAACAGACTTGCCCAGCCGCAGAAGTGCAAGACGTTCCCATTGTGGCAGGATGTAAAACATCTTCGCGACGACATTCGCGATCCATAAGATGGCGAGCGTGATTGCAACGCCAATGAACATTTGATTTTCCGCTCCAGTCCTTGGGAAATCGCGGAAATTAGGTAAAGCGATCAATAACCATAATGGAATTATGACCACCAGACGCACAAAATTGCGAATAAACATCTGAACAGGGTTTCTCATAATTGACATTTTATCTTCTCCTTTTTTACTTATGTCATGAGTAATATCGTATACCGGACAATAACCAAATTCCCTTAATGCCGTACATCGTTGACTTTGGTTCCTCCTATATAGCCCATTATAGTGTAATTATCAATATC
>CAZCPP010000624.1:0-1971 GCA_964500655.1 uncultured Anaerolineaceae bacterium
CTCATTACCCTCACGCAGCTGATAATTTTCATTGAATGCAAACTATTTGATGCTCTCCTTAGGGCTCACGCATAATTAAAATAACATATAATAGGGCTAACAATCTCATTTTGGAGATGATAATTGTATGACTTCAACTTATATGGCACAATATATAGTATCATACCACAATAATATCTTTTTGAGAACATTGGCCTTGACAAATCTTTTCATATGGGCTAATAGTCTCATTATGAATACTGCAAAATACCATCTTAAAACTCTCCAGAAGTTCCTTAACCGCAACAAGATAGCTACCCTTGATCAGGTCAAGACAGCGCTCGGTGACCCAGCCCGATGTACTGTGTTTCGTAAGCTCAAAGAGTTGGAGTACCTGAGCAGCTATTCGCATCGAGGTAAGTACTACACGCTGAGGTCCATTGCACGGTTTAACACTCAGGGCCTGTGGAGTTGGCGATCTGTTTGGTTCTCGCGCTTCGGAAACTTGCTGGATACAGCCGAAGCCTTTGTCCATGGATCGGAGGCAGGCTACACGGCCACCGAACTCAAAGACGTTCTTCACGTTAAAACAAAACACGCCTTGACTCAGTTGACTCGCGCTGCTCGGATTCAACGTGAACAATTCGATTCGGTCTACGTCTATCTGTCTCGGGAAAACCATGTTGCAAACCGGCAGCGAAAGGCTCGAAAAGTTCATTTGCAGCGTTCCTCCGCTTCTGTGATTGTTGTCAACCCCGATCTGGCTGTCGAAGAAGCCAAGGCCGCTATTTTTCTTTTCTGCAGTATGTTAGATGAGCGGCAAAGGCGGCTGTATGCCGGTCTGGAGTCTTTGAAACTGGGCCACGGCGGAGATGCGCATATCGCTTCCCTTCTGGGTATGGATCCACATACGGTTGCGCGGGGCCGGCAGGAGCTTATCAGCGGGGATTTGAGCCATGATAAAGTTCGCGCCGCAGGGGGTGGTCGACTGGCGCAAGAAAAAAAACGCCCGAAATCATAGAGGCGATTGCAGCTATTATGGAATACGAGACTGCCGGTGATCCCATAAGTGGATGCAAGTGGACGCGCAAAACAACGCTTAAAATTGCCCAACAGCTCAAGCGTGCTGGTATTCGGGTTTCGGCCAACACGGTAGGCAAACTTTTGAAACAAATGGATTTCTCTTTGCGAGTAAACCTTAAGGCTCTGGAGTCCGGACTGAGTAAACCGCCCGATCCCCGGGAGCGGGACCTGCAGTTCCGTTACATTCGCAGCCAGATACACCGCTACACATCCCAGGGTATGCCTGTGATTAGTGTCGATACCAAGAGCCGTGAACTGATAGGGCTTTTCCACCAATCTGGACGCAAATGGACTCAATTTCAGATTAAGGTTTTCGATCATGATTTTCCTTCTGACTCTCAAGGCATCGCCATCCCCTATGGCATCTATGATCTTTTGCGCAATGAGGGCTTTGTATGTGTTGGCACCAGCAGCGACACTTCCGAGTTTGCAGTAGATTCTATCCGCACGTGGTGGTTACAGTCTGGGTCGAGTCATTATCCCGATGCCGACCGCCTGCTCATCCTTGCCGATTGCGGTGGAAGCAATGGGTACCGGACTCGCCTGTGGAAACATCGGCTTAATATCGCCTTTTGTAACCGTTTCGGCCTTCACGTCAAGGTCTGCCATTATCCACCAGGGTCTTCTAAATGGAATCCCATTGAGCACCGGATGTTCTCATTCATCAGTAATAATTGGGCCGCTCACCCCTTGATGGACTACGAAACCGTGCTGAAATATATTCGCACCACCAAAACAACGACTGGGCTGAAAATCCGGGCAATACTCAACAAGAAGCACTACGAAAAAGGTAAAAAGGTTTCTAATCAGCAAATGCAACAGATCGCCTTGAAGCGATATACCGAGCGGCCAAATTGGAACTATTCGATTGCTCCATCAAAAATGTGAAATTATTTTTGAGGGAGCCCT
>CAZCPP010000625.1:0-1967 GCA_964500655.1 uncultured Anaerolineaceae bacterium
CCAAGTAATATGACCGAAACCCGAGCAGCGGGTAAATGTCCCATTGCATAGTTGATTGCCAGCCAACCACTGAATTGTGGCACCAGTCCAAGCCCTAACAAAGCCAACCAGGTTTGAGTATTGTAACCGGTAAGTGGTTGCCCAAAAATCAAAACTGCTGGCAGCAGGATGAAAATGCTGGTCAGCATGGTGAGCAAATTCATTGTGAGTGTGTCTGTGCGAGCGCGGGCTTTTTGGGTGATAAGCATGTACCCCGCGTAAAAAATACTGGCGATAATTGCAAGTAAATCACCAGCATTGAATTGCATCTCCTGAAATGCGTTACCCCCCACGATGATAACCATGCCTGCCATCGCGATTAACAACCCAAACCAGAATTTTATGGATAGTTTCTCTCGGAATATTAACATAGCCCCCAATCCCACCCAGATGGGGGAGTTGTTAGATAGTAGAGTTGCCGCAGTAGCTGTTGTCATCAAGATAGCCGTATTCCATACTACCAGGTCACCTGCTAGCACGATACCGCCAAGAACAATAAGACGAGTATCTTTCCAGGAGGGGAGCGATAGTTTGGTTTGTGATAGTCGTAGTGGGAATAAAGCCAGGCCTGCGAAAAATACCCGATAGAATGCTGATACAACCCCCGGAGCAGATGCTAGTTTGACAAAAATAGCGGATGTACCAATGCATACCACACCTATTGCAAGTGCCAGATGGGCACTTTTCGGGACTTTGTCTGCCATAAATAAAACAGGTGAGAACCTGTTTTATATCCTTCGATCGATGATGTATTTTGCTAAATCTTCCAATGAACTTCGCTCTACGCCAGCGGGGAATGGTGAAAGCTGATTTAATGCACGAGAGACATGTTTTTCTGCTTCTCGCATGGATTTTTGGATTGCATCACTATTTCGTATAGAATTCACCAACCGTTCCATGCGTTCTCGATTGCCCCAACCGCCTTCACTAAGCAGAATCACATCTGAATCTTCAGGATTTTCTTCGGCGTAATAAATTGCCGGTAGGGTCACCAAACCTTGCTGTAAGTCGGAGCCAAGCGGTTTACCAACCGCTGTTTGATCGCCGGTGAAATCCAGAATATCGTCTACGATTTGGAAGGCCATTCCAGTTTCATAACCGAAAACGCGCATGGATTCAACGACCTCTTCATCCACCATGCTGACCAACGCGGCTGCCCGGGCGGACATTTCAAACAGCGATGCGGTTTTCGCATAAATTCGTTGTTTGTAATTCTCTCGATTGATGAGTCCGCGGCTTTTGAATAATTGTGTCAACTCACCGTTGACAATGGTTGCCAATGTTTCAGCAAATAGCTTCATCAGTTGAAGATGATCGACCTCTGCTGCTAACTTGGCAGCGCGGGCAAACAAAAAGTCACCAGTCAGTACTGTTGCGGCAGGGGACCAGCGTGCGTTAAGTGTGGGCATGCCGCGCCGGAGCAATGAGCCGTCGATTAAGTCATCATGTACCAGTGTGGCTGTGTGCAGTAACTCAATAGCCGCGCCAATAGTCACCAGTTTTTCTTCCTCAGCCCCCAACATGTTACCTGCCAGCAACACCACGGTAGGACGGACGCGTTTTCCTCCAGAAGAAAGAATATGTTCTAAAGCAGCGCGCAAGTCCGGGTGGTGGTCATCAGCTTGTGCCCGAATCCGATCTTCAACAAGTATAATTTTCTCTTGAACAGAGGTAGTATAAGTAACTGTGCTCAAACAACTTCTCCCCAGGAAAATAACCGGTTTGCATTATTGGTCGTGATTTTGGCTACATTTTCCTGGTTTCGGGATTGTAACTGGGCAATTTTATCAGCAATTTCATAAACAAAGGCGGGTTCGTTGCGTTTTCCTCTATATGGATGCGGTGTTAAATAAGGTGCATCTGTTTCGATAAGTAAATTCTCTAAAGGTAGCTGTACAATCATTTCTTGCTTGTATTGTGCCTGCTTG
>CAZCPP010000626.1:0-1959 GCA_964500655.1 uncultured Anaerolineaceae bacterium
GCGCATGACCATCGTGATGGACAGTGAGAATGTGGATGCCCGCAAAGTTGAAGCCAACCTGTACAAACTGGTCAATGTTATTGATGTGCAGGATGTCACCAACCAGGCTGCTATCACACGCGACTTGGCTTTGATTAAGGTCAAGTGTTCGCCAGAGCAGCGCACTGAAGTCGCAAATTTGGCATCGATCTTTAGAGCGAAGATTGTTGATGTCGCTCCGGATTCTGTGGTGGTAGAGATCACAGGCACCGAGGACAAAATTGAAGGTTTGATGGAGCTTTTACGACCCATCGGAATTATGGAAATGGTCCGCACCGGTCAGGTGGCGATGATGCGCGGCTCGGCCGTTGGCATTCGTCACACTCCTGGCACAAACGGACACAAGAAAAGTGAACAGTGGGCAGTGGTCAGTGGATAGTGAGTCGACAATCGCCAGGTACTGTTTGCTGATTACTGAAAACTGAACACTGAGGTAAAAAAAATGGCAGTCATTTATTACGACAAAGATGCAAATCCCGAATTGATTCGGTCGAAGAAAGTTGCAGTTATTGGTTATGGATCCCAAGGTCACGCGCATTCCCTGAATTTAAAGGAAAGCGGAGTCGACGTTCGTGTTGCTCTGCGTGAGGGAAGTAAATCTGCTTCCAAGGTTGAAGCAGACGGTTTGGCAGTGATCCCTATTGATAAGGCCGCTGAGTGGGCCGATGTGGTTATGATGCTGGCGCCGGACACGGAGCAGCCCGCTATCTATGATCAATATGTCGCTCCCCACATGAAAGCTGGCAAAACTTTGATGTTCGCTCACGGTTTCAATATCCGCTATGACACCATCACACCCCCGTCAGAAGTGGATGTCAGCATGGTAGCTCCCAAAGCGCCTGGCCACCGCGTGCGTGAGATTTTCAAAGAAGGCGGTGGCACCCCTTCGCTGCTGGCCGTGCATCAGGACGCCAGCGGGCAGGCTAAGGAACAGGCTCTCTCGTATGCCTATGGTATCGGTGGGACCCGCGCAGGTGTGCTGGAAACCACCTTCTCTGAGGAGACCGAGACCGACCTGTTTGGAGAACAGGCTGTACTTTGTGGCGGCGTGACTGCGCTGGTCAAAGCCGGTTTTGAGACCCTGGTGGAGGCCGGATACCAACCCGAGTTGGCTTACTTTGAAGTCCTCCACGAGTTGAAGTTGATCGTCGACCTGATGTATCAGGGCGGGATGAACTACATGCGTTACTCAGTCTCGGATACCGCTGAACATGGTGATTATACGGCCGGTTCTCAAATCGTTACCGAAGAGACCAAATTTGTGATGAGCAAACTGCTCAAAGAAATTCAAGATGGCACATACGCAGAAAACTGGATTCGAGAAAACAAGAACGGCCGCACCTGGTTCAACAAACAGCGTCAACTTGGTCAGGATCATTTAATTGAAAAGGTCGGTGCAGAGCTGCGCGAGATGATGCCCTTCGTCGACCCGAAAACGATAAAGCCAGGAGAATAGCGTTTCACGTTGTCACGTTGAAAGTTAAACAGCCTACCCTGCGATCGAAGATCGTGTCAAAGGGTTCAAACGTAACGTGCAAACTGCGAACGACTGAATTGAGTAAACCATGGACAAAAATCCAAATTACGTAAGAATTTTTGATACCACATTACGAGATGGCGAGCAGTCTCCAGGCGCTACGCTGACTTCATCTGAGAAGTTGGAAATCGCTCACGCGATGGCGCGTCTGGGCGTAGATGTCATTGAAGCCGGGTTCCCGGCAGCCTCTCCCGATGATTTGGAAGGGGTGCGGCGCATCGCCATTGAGGTGGGTAATCCCCCTGAGGGCGAATCTGCTCTTGCGCACCAGGTACCGATCATTTGTGGGTTAGCGCGCGCTACCAAATCCGATATTGACGCCGCCTGGGAAGCTGTGCAGCATGCGCAGCGACCGCGCATCCATACCTTTTTGGCCACTTCGC
>CAZCPP010000627.1:0-1956 GCA_964500655.1 uncultured Anaerolineaceae bacterium
GAGCTTTTTCACTGATTTTGCACTCCGCCCTTGACACTTACATTAATCGGTAGGCTGCACTACTTCTCAGTTTGAGACGCATCGATTGATCCAATAACTCCGAGTCAGGTCGAAATGATTGAGGCTTTCCTACGGGCTTAAAGCCCATACGAGCATAAAGCCGCATCGCTGGACTATCTTTATAAGTAATGACTAAGTCCAGGTATTTGGCATTATTTTCCCTTGCCCATTCAATAACTTTTTCCAACAGCAGTTGTCCGATTCCGTGTTGCCGAAAACTCGGAGCAACCCACATTTGATACAGGTTCGCAACATCAGGATTGGACCTGTCGATACGTCCCCAAGCAAGGCCAATCGGTTCTCTATTTACATCCGCCACCAAAGGGAGATCCAAATATAAGTCGTTACCCGATCCCAGGCGGCTTGACCACTCGGCATCCGAACGGCCTAATTCTTCAGCGAGTGTGCTGCCAAACGCGTTAGGAGAATCGGCCAGTGCGCGCAACCGTAGATCCCTATAAGATTTCCACTCGCGATAAGCAAATGTGCGGATTTTGGGTGTATCGACCATAAATTATTGTGCAGCATAACGGTTTGCGTTAGCGACGGTGGGGGGTGTGTGGACTTCCTATCTAAACGGAACATCGTATGAGCGAAGTATAAATTGATTTTATCGGGCAGCTCATGTTTTCTTAATTGCATCTCGATATGCTGTATATGCCGCAACAGCATCGGGAGTACCAATTCTCTCCAGAGCCAATGCAACACTACCACAAACAGATTTGCTCTTATCGTTTCGCATGACTTCTATTAGTGGTTGAATAGTATCACTATTCCCGATCCACCCCAACATGTCTGCAATATCATGACGGACAGCCCAATCTTCGTGATTAAGTAATTCCAGTAAAGGGAGGACCGTAGACTCCCCTGCCTTAACGCGCCTTATGATTTCCTTCTTCAGTTTATGACGTTCTTCTGCTTCATCTTTCCAGGGTCGAAGGTATAGAGTGGCAACAAGTTCATTGAGTAGAGTATGTATTGAGTTTCCTGAATGAGCAAAATCTGAAGTCATATCTCTAAGAAAGATTTGGCGGAAGCGCCAAACTGGAGTTTTTGCAGTCCATCTAATAGTTTATGAGCGGACTGTATAACGTCCTACATTGTTTCGGATAATTCATTATTATGACAAACAATATTGCAATAAATTGCACTATCATGCCATGTAATATGTTTTCTAGATTCGCTGAGTACAGTGCTAGTAAATCTTGATATTCTTGAGGTTCGCCCAGGTTTCCTTCGAATACCAGATATTGGCAAATTCTTTGATCGATTCTGGCTCCCGGCGCTTCATTTCCTCGATCACAGGTTTTAGTAATTGCAATTTGATGCTGGCGAACGCGGGCTGTTGTTTTGATCCCAGTTCTGAAGCGATTTGAGTTGCATGATCCATCAATTCATCCGCCGTTTTCACTTCATCGACCATCCCGATAGCTTTTGCTTCTTCAGCTGAATACATTGCACCAGAATAAAGCACTTCGGTTGCATTCTTGCCGCCAACCCAAAAGCGCAGCATTTCCATGCAGCCCGCAAAAACAGAGGCACCAAAATCGATTTCGTTCAAAGAAATCCTGGCTTTTCCAGTAGTCATCACTCTATGGTCGCAAGCTAAAGCCAACATACAGCCGCCGGCAATTGCATGTCCGTTGAGAGCAGCGACAACAGGTTTCGGATACGAGAATATGTACGAATATAGTCCCGTAAAACTAGTCAGGTAACCCGTAAACTCATCTTTTGTAAAAGATAGAAATTCTGGTATGTCGAAACCAAATGAGAAAAAACTTCCTTGCCCGGTGAGTAGGATGGCTTTTGTTTCGCGATCTGCCTCGAGTGATTTGAATGCCTTTTTTATTGTCTGTAAATAGGGTCTAAAACCCCTGCCTTTCAGGCAGGCCGTTT
>CAZCPP010000628.1:0-1946 GCA_964500655.1 uncultured Anaerolineaceae bacterium
GGATAGATTAAAAGTACAATGCTGGTGCCGACGAGTGCGGCAGAGAGCATTAGGAAGTATTTTGCTGGGCGGATGAAGGAGAATTTCATATTGGGGGAAGAGTAGCGGTATTTGTTGGTATATGCCACAGAAAGTTTGTTAGTTTTTCGGTTTAGTCGCAGTATCAGCGCAGAGACGTCCCGTTGGGACGTCTGTACTGCGCAGAAGTCATTTAGTTGTATTCTATAGGTTGTTCCCCCCTAGGGGGGAACGTATTTTGGGGCTTGTTTGAGCGCAAAAGTCGATGGACCCCGAAGTTTTTTTGAGATGGTATTGACCGGCCTTTTTTGTGTGCCACCATTAACAACCGACCCCACCACCCAGCCACTTTCCCACCCCTGGCTTGCCGGCCGTAGCCGCAATTGGTTGTAGCGCCATCCTACGCCCCGCATACGCGGGGGCTTCGGATGGCGGCCTCCGCTGCGCGAAGGCCGGGGGGAGGGTGCATCTATATCTGGTGAATTTATATCAGTTTTGATCAATTGTTAAAATAGTCACATCCCCACTTTGCTCAAGAGACCACAAAATGGTTCCTGAGTATGAGAGTAGTTGTAGCAGCGAGCGCGCGCTCGCTGCTACGGGCTGAGAAAAATCAATAACTCCATCCGCAATCCTAAGCGAAGTAGTCATAGATGGAGTAGATGGGGGAGTAATCGATTCATCTTGCGCGATCACTTCCAACAAAGCTCTTTCATTATTAGAAAATGCAAATGATGAGCCTCTTTGAGCTGTGATAAATACTCTCGAATCATCATCGCGATCGAATGTTTTCCTGATTTTCCATCTATCTGCGGACATAAGCTCTTCACCAACTTCATTATCAGAAATTCTGACATCACGTGCAGTGAATCGTCCTTCCAAATCGCGCTCAGTAATTCTTATGTTGGGAATTGTCGATCTAAAACTCTTGTGTAAGATTTCTAATATCTGATCAAGCTCCTTTGGTCGTCCAATAATTCCTTCTAATACAAAAATCAAAGATTCAGGTGAGCTGTATCCAATGTGTAATGCACTTGGTTTTTCTAACATAGGTAGGATTTGATATTTAAAGCTTAAGTCAGGTCCGAAAATATCTTCAAAAAATTTGCCTATGCTACCTTCAACAAAATTCCGGTCAGAGCTGTTCAATTGATTGGTTAAATAATCCCAGGTTCTTACACCTCCGACAAAACGTATAGTAAGAATTGACCCAGAAAACGTTGATCGAATAGTAGAGGACAGAGAGAATTTTGGGAAAATTGATGTAGGTGAAATTTTTATGCGTTTAAAATCATCTTCTTCCATTTCTATGCAATTTATTGTCGATGGAAACAGGAATGAGAAAGGAACTTCAGATTTTTCTTTGCAATTAAGCTCTGTTGAGGGTTTAGGGTATTCGATCTCAGAAATAAAATGGGCTTGGTAAGCTGTAATTGTGTTTGTGGCGATAATTAACGCTATCAGAAGCGTTATCGCAGCTACAATTGCAGCCAATGATGCAACTATTGGTCTAAACACATTCTTACTTTACCTTTTCTATTCACCCAATTCACTTAATTTCTCACTCACATCATCCATATCAGGATTAATACTCAACGCTCTCTGGAATGCATTCCTGGCCTCCGCTTTCCTATCAGTTTCCATGCTTGCCCAGCCCAAAAGTTCCCAAAGCGCTTCGTAGAGCATGACTTTTGGAGAGGCAATCTGATCGGTCAAGCCGTAATGTGGGTAGTCTTCAACTTCAGGGACTTCAACACCTCCGGCTATGACATGTTCGCCCAGTTTGTATTCACGATTGTGTTTGGAATTCTCAAGGAAAGGCCTTGAATACCCCAGGAGAAGTGGAGCATAGTCGGGGGACTGCCCATAGCCCACAAGTTCCTGACGCCTTCGCCCATTTTCAAGTCGCGCAAGGTCAACGGTTTCCT
>CAZCPP010000629.1:0-1931 GCA_964500655.1 uncultured Anaerolineaceae bacterium
CTAATCAGCGTACCCCCATATATGGCCTCTCCACGCGAAATCCCAAAGAAGGTATGTTGGAAAAGCAATTGGTTGGTGGTTATCTCTATGTGGTCATGTGGGGATCAGAAGCGTTGAAGCAATGATATGGAAGAAATTTCCTTTCGTTTGTCCCTATTGTCATAGGACCCCTCATATTGGACGCCATTGCAAGGGGAGCCAAAAAACAAGGACGGAAATCGATTGGGCAGTGTTAGATAAAATTGGCGATGACAAACGAGAAAAACGACCAAGTAGTTTTCGAGATTGGCAAAGAATGTTCGATGAAATATATATTTCTGATGATGCAAATGATAAGCAAAAGATATTTGGAAGATTAGCAGAAGAACTAGGAGAATTGGCTGAAGCTATCCGGTTAATTCCGGTAAGTTATGCATACTTTATGAATGAAGCTGTTGATGTGTTTGCATGGTTAATGCGCTATGCCAATTATGAGGAAGGTGAGAATAGGGAAGAAGTCAGTAAAATCGGGGAATCTGTAGAACTTGCTCTGTGGGAAGAGTATCCAGGAAAATGTCGCCATTGCGGTGAAGAGGTATGCAAGTGCCCAGCAATCTTGGTTGAAAGTTTAGGACGCATTTCTCGAGAAATGCCAACAGGTGCATATAGTGGGTCCAAAGATATTGGGCTATTCTCCTATGAAGAGAAAATAGAAATATTCAGATTAGGCGATAGAGCATTGTTGATTGGTGGCAAGCAATACGAGCTAACCACAGAATTGCTTGAGGAGATAATAAAATCCTCCAATTTGGTATTGCAACAAATTAATGAGATGAACACTAAAATCCCTAAAAGCTTGGAGAGTGCTTTACTTGAATTGAAGAATTTGGCATCTCAGCAAACAGTAACACAAAAAAACATTGATGCCTTATCAGATGCTTTAGAGAAATCATCTCCAGAAACAAGGACTATGCTATTAGATTTCTTTACAGGGATTGGTGCTGGGCTGTGGACAGAGGCAATAAAATTAATGATTACAGGTATGATTCGCTAAGTTGGGAGAGTAATCTTGGCTCTATTCATCACAATTGAGGGCCCCGAAGGTGGTGGGAAAACATCCCACATACAGCCATTGGCTAAATGGCTAAAGTCTTTAGGGTTTAATATCTGCGTAGCTCGAGAACCAGGTGGAACATCCATTGGTGACCAAATACGTGCTATAGTCGTGAATTTGAAAAATAAAGAAATTCACTCACGCACCGAAATTCTTTTATTTCAAGCCTCGCGGGCGCAATTGGTGGAGCAAGTAATCAAACCACATTTAGATGCAGGGGAGATCGTCATATGTGATCGTTACGCACACTCGACTCTCGCCTATCAAGGCTATGGTCAAGGTACTGATCTCAAAGAACTACGTCGCTTAATCCACTTTGCTACTGATGGAGTTACCCCTGATCTAACTATATTACTTGATATTGATGTTGAGGATGGATTAAAAAGAAAAACCCAGAATAGTGAATGGAATCGTATGGATGCAAAAACCGTCGAATTTCACCAGCGCGTGCGTGCAGGCTATCTGGAGATGGTGGAAAACGAACCGCAGCGCTGGGTGGTGGTCGATGCCGGGGGAGCCTGGAATGATGTGCAGAAAGAATTACGCGTATTGGTAAATGCCAAATTGGGGAACATGAAGTGAGTAAATCAAAAAAGAGTAAGCAAAGTAAAAAATCTGGAAAAACACCCCCATCTATTTCTTTTGAAATACAAGAGAGTAATAAACGGGCGATAGGGAGCTTGGCAGTAAGTAATGCTCTTAAACATTACATGCTTGAAACAAGCCCAGTTATTGAGCAAGCAATGAAGAGAATGAAATTTCAAGATGATCTTATTGATAGATTGAATAGAGTTTACCGGAATTAGTGAAATGATGTATGATGGGACAAAACCCATTT
>CAZCPP010000630.1:0-1920 GCA_964500655.1 uncultured Anaerolineaceae bacterium
GAAACGCGGACTGCAAAGGAAAGGGCAGCAAGTATCCGCACCCCGAGCTGCCATTCGGAAGCATCTCCAGTCTGGCGGTATGGAAAGACAAGCTGTTTGTCATGGATGTGTTAAACCGGCGACTCGTCAAACTCAACATTACCTATGACCCGGCATTGAAAAACGCGAAGTAATTGTCATTTCGCATTCACCCCATGCAGGAACGATCTACGACGGGTCCAAGGACAATCTGAAATGAAAACAAAGAAGCAAACAACGATACTATTTCTAGCGGTTTCTCTATTGTGCGTGGCAGGCACGACTAGTGAAGGAAAGGCCTTAAACCAGCGGGGCAGGAAACCAAACGTGTTGTTTATTGCCATCGATGATCTGAATGACTGGACTGGCATGCTGAAGGGCAACCCTCAGGCTCGGACGCCTCATATGGACAAGCTGGCTTCCCGAGGGATGGCATTTACGAATGCGCATTGCGCGGCTCCGGCTTGCGGTCCTTCAAGGTCTGCCATTATGAGTGGGATCAGGCCTTCGACATCGGGAAATTATGTGAACAAAAATTCGCTTACAGAGAATCCGATACTGAACAACTCGGTGCTATTGCCTGAGTTTTTTCAACAGAATGGGTACTATGTTTGCGGATCAGGAAAGTTATTTCACGGCGCTCATTTTAATAATGAAGTACAGGGGCGGGGCTTTGATGACTATTACCCTAGTAAAACGCAGGACCAATTTCCTTGGATAGATAGATTCTCCTCCCCAAGACCCCTGAACGGGATTAAGAAAGGTATAGCAAGATACGCCGACTGGGGCCCTTACGCCCCCGATGTTACTCTGGAGGATATCAACGATGGGAAAACCGCGAAATGGGCGGCAGAGACACTGCTGGGAGGTGAGCTGAAAGAACCCTTCTTTTTAGGCGCCGGCATCTTCCAACCGCATTTACCCAATTACGCACTTCAAGAATATTTCGATAGATTCCCCTTGGATGAAATAGAGCTTCCGGAAGGTTACCTAGGAGGTGACATGGAAGATGTCCCCAAGGCGAGTTCAAAGCAGCGACATATTGCCTGGCTGAAGACGATTAGGGCTGCCGGTCAGTGGAAGCATGCCATTCAAGCTTACCTGGCTTCCACTGCCATGACGGATGACTTGATTGGCCAGATTGTCGGGGCGTTCGAGAAATCAAAGTACGCAGACAACACGATCATCGTGTTGTGGAGCGACCATGGCTTTCAGCTGGGCGAGAAAGAGCGCTGGGCGAAATACTCCCTCTGGGAAAGGGCCACGCGGGTCAACATGGTATGGGTGGCGCCTGGCGTGACCAAGCCGGGATCGACCAGCTCCAAGCCGGTGAACCTGCTGGATATTTATCCGACCCTCGCCTCCCTGACCGGCTGCGAGCCCCCGGAGAATCAACTAGAAGGCAACGACCTCTCCATATTGATGCGCGATCCAGAGGCCTCATGGGACAAGACCTCCCTGACTACTTTCGGATTTAGGAACTACGGCGTTCGTTCCGAACAGCACCGGTATATCGTTTATGCTGACGGGTCGGAGGAGTTGTATGACCACGCGAAGGACAAGTGGGAATGGCGCAACCTCGCGGCTGATCCTGAGTATGCGGAAATCAAGGCGCAGATGCGTAAAGGGATTCCCGCTCATCACGAACCAATTGGCGCTTTACAGGGGGCGTTTGACCGCAAACGAAAGGCCCGATAGGCCCATGGATAAACCCTGCCACCATTCAACAATACGAACGAAGAGGAGCCAAAAGGAACGATGGACGTATTGCACAATCCCAAGCGAGAACTCCATCGTCGCGCCTCTTGCGCAAACAATCTGAAACAGATTGGTCTTTCATTGAAACTAGTCTGCGTGGCCAAAATAGTCGATGGACTTGGGGCGTTTCTCGATCAAACTCGA
>CAZCPP010000631.1:0-1917 GCA_964500655.1 uncultured Anaerolineaceae bacterium
CCGATTGTACTACCCCCCAGATATGGGGGCGACCTTGCTAACTACCAGAGAGCCGGATCGCATTGAGGACGTGCTGTGGGGTTGCGTTACCGCAGTTGGCGATCAGGGCGCGAACCTGGCCCGCCTAGCAGCGCTTAAAGCCGGCTTCCCGGTGGCAGTTCCGGCAGTTACCATGAATCGCATGTGCAGTTCCAGTCAGAGTACGGTACATTTTGCTGCCCAGGCCATCCTGGCAGGTGACATGGATTTGATCGTGGCCGGGGGGACCGAGATGATGTCGAACCAGTCCATCGGTGGGGATTATCCCGATGAATGGCCGCAGGATTTCCCCTACAACCTTGTTCATCAGGGCATCAGCGCCGAGGTGATGGCCGAAAAATGGAACCTGACTCGTGACGAGTTGGATGACTTCGCTTACGAGAGTCATATGCGGGCGGGCAAGGCCATTCAAGATGGATATTTCGACGCGCAGATCATGCCTGTCAAAACGTCGGATGGGGAGGAATTCAAAGTTGATCAGGGCGTGCGCTTCCCGCCAGACCGAGAGAAGCTACGCACGTTAAAGACTGTTTTCAAAGCGGACGGCGTGGTTACCGCCGCCAACGCCAGCCAAATCAGCGACGGGACAGCCGCCCTGGTGCTGGCTTCCCCCGCTACAGTTGGACGCTATAATCTAAATCCGCTGGCACGCATCGTTGCCCACACTGTAGTCGGCACCGACCCGGTCTTGATGTTGGATGGTCCCATCCCGGCAACGCGCATGGTCTTGGAAAAGGCCAAGTTGTCACTTGATGACATCGAGGTGATCGAAATGAATGAAGCCTTCGCCAGCGTGGTGCTGGGCTGGGCGAAGGAAATCCATCCCGATATGGAGGTGGTCAATCCCAACGGCGGTGCCATCGCCCACGGACACCCGGTCGGTGCGACGGGGGCCATCCTGATGACTAAACTGGTCCACGAGTTAATTCGTTGCGAAGCACAATATGGCTTACAGACCATGTGCGCCGGTCATGGACAGGCCACAGCGACGATTATCGAGAGAGTGTAAAGAAACACGCCTGGTTAGCTACACGCGTTATTAGGCGCGCACCCGCCTTGCCACAGCGGCACAACCGCCCTCAGTTCCACTACTATGCAGCGCTTACCTTTGCTATCGCTTGCCATCAACTGGTTTTACCGGTAACATGCCTCTAAACATTTCTTCAAATGCAGCGACTATATCAGCTCTGAATCTTTCAATATCATTATGATCGTTAGGTACCCTTATTATCATTGTTCCTTGCTCCTCCAACCTTTTCTGATGCTTTGGGTCTAAATCACCACCATCAGCAGCATATTTATCAAATACATCAACTGGTACAATAACTTGCCGCTTCTGATTTCTCTCTGATCTCCTATCAAAACCAGCCTTAACAATAATCCATCTAACTTGTTTAGGTTCAGCTCCTGCTTCTTTTAATTTCATAAAAAGGTCAGAAATTGTATGACTAAATGGGTTTTCACCTATTGGTTCCATATTAGTACCAAAAGCAGCTTCAATAACTATAGGTTTCCCATCTGTAGACCTCTCACAGATTTGATATCCTAACTCAACCCTTGCTCTATTGATCCAATCCCACAGCACTACATCATTATGTGTTTTGAATTGAACGGTGTTCAAATCTACAGTTTTCAAATCTTCTCCTGGGCCTAGCCAAACAGAAGCATGCTCGTCATCTAGCCGCTGTCTTCCATCATCTTCAATACTGAATTTAACTTTAGAATCATCTAAATCGAGAAAATGATTAACCGCTTGGTTAATGAGAAGTTCTTGATCATGTATAAACACTACTTTGCCCTCGCCACCTAAGTATTCGATAAGCATTCTAGTAGTTTAGCAAATATAGTTTGACGGATAAGCGGAAAGATGGCATTCTT
>CAZCPP010000632.1:0-1907 GCA_964500655.1 uncultured Anaerolineaceae bacterium
GACGCTAAAAAAAATGAACTTAAGCCTTGGTTGAAAGAGCAGTGGTGCATACCACTAGTGGGCATTGCCGTGCGCCTTGTTGCGCGTAAAACGCTAAACCGGTATTTCGCGTATGCGCTGAGAGTCTTAGACCATCACCAATTGGTCACACAGGGCATTTACCGCCATATCCGACACCCTGCCTATACGGGCGACCTAATGATTCAATTCGGCCTCACTCTGCTGTTTTCCAGTTGGTATGGCCTTTTGTGTATGCTCCCTCTAATTCATTGTTTCTTGTATCGGATTGACATTGAAGAGAACATGATAATTGAGTGCTTTGGTAGCGCTTATGTAGATTACAGAAAATCCAGTAAGCGATTGATTCCATTCCTATATTGAGGAGAGTGCTATCTAACTCGATCCAGGAGGAGTATAGGATATGAAAGCCAAAACTGGAAAATTCTTCAAGATTTATCTTGTTATCCGTACTGCTGGTTAGTGTATCTATGGAACTATTGCTCAGTAGCCCTGGCTTTGATTAGTAGTGTTTTACATATTGTTCAGCATTGCAGGGCGCGCGATATTTACGCTCAAGAGATTAAGCCCGGTCGGTATGGGCAATTCCTGCTTTCATTATGCATAGATTTATAACTCCAAGAAAGGACGGCGAGGCTCAGTAATAATTCGAGTGTTGCCTTTACTGAATACACACAATGGAGGTTTCCAATTTTGAGCACTCAATCAAACAAAATAAAGCATATTCAAAACCAGCTTGAGGGGGTGAAACTCAAGTTCCTGGGCTTACTTGAAGAAATTCCAGATGCAGACTGGGAGCGCAAACCCAGTGGTGAAGGCTGGACGGTAAAACAGGAAATGGTTCATATCCTGCAGGTTCTGCAAGTAATTCCAAGGGGTATTAAGCGAGCAAGCGCGGGGAGAAAACGGTCTCTTCTCGGATTTGTACCTGCAGGTTTGCGTGGTTGGGTGAATGGCCATATCCTCATTCCGCTAAAGGCAAAACCGGAAACCCGGGGCTCCATCGCTGAGAACTACCTAGAAGCTCACAAGGAATTAATTGGAATAGCAGGCAAGCTTACAGAAGCAGAATTAAGAAAGGGTATGCCTTACCCGAGGAAATATCGAACGGTGGAACAAATGGCTTTACGTCCGGTTGAACATTTCGAAGAGCACGAAACTCACTTACGAAGTTTGTTGAGGATTGGAAATTGGGAGAGTGGCTAACAATGTGATCCTGCTAATTCAACCTGTCATTCTGAACGAAGAGAGCGAAGAATCTCCCGAATCCACTATAATTTCTGAGATTCTTCGCCAAGGCGCGGCTCAGAATGACAATTAGCTATTAAGATTATCTGATGAAATTTACCGGTCCCCAAAAAGGTTACTAAATGATGAGGCAATATCATGAATGAAGTACATACATATCCTATGAAGAAGCATGTGCAGGTGATCAATCGCATTTTGGGGTTTTGGGCCTGGCTGGGGGTTGTGATCGAAACGTTTCCGGCGACTATTTTCAAATGGGGCTGGGCAAAAAAAGTAACTCCTGCCTATCGGAAGATGATGGCCGGAAAACCCGAGAGCTATTTGCAAGTTTCAGCAGAAGGGCTAATCTATCGAGTTTACCCAACTATGGAGCTGCGATGTACCTGGGAGGATGTCAACTACATTAATAGGGGTAGGTGGCTCGGCGATGCTTTATACTTACACCGGGCAGAGAAAATTGGCACACTTGAATTTGAAATGTTACTTGGCAAATTACAAGTTCACCTCAGCAATTTAGAGGGTTGGCCAGACGGTGGGCTCAAAGATGATTTGCGTAAATACGCACCCCAGCTTTTTCAATTTTGACTAGCTTTGGTGCATAAATCAAAGAACAGGCGCACTCCGTTCGTCTGATGCAAGCG
>CAZCPP010000633.1:0-1865 GCA_964500655.1 uncultured Anaerolineaceae bacterium
TGTGCAGTTACGCACACTATATATTAAAGTGCGCTCGTGGCACACTAGCAGCTATCACCTGGAATAAGTACAACCATGAGACCACATTATATGGATATTCAACTCACCGAAACATATGAATGGAAAATTCAAAACCAGATCTATTTGTTTAATTAATCTGCAAGCAGCATTTGTGGTGTGTAAACCTCACCTTCCAGAATAACATATTTGATTTTCCGTGTATTTTTAATATCTGCAATAGGATCATGACCTAGGACAGTCAGGTTTGCTATTTTTCCAGCTTCAACAGTTCCAACATCAAATAAGATCCCAAGTCCTTCAGCACTATTACGAGTTGCACTCTGAATAGCATCCAACGGGGGTATTCCTGCCTTTACCAATAACTCCAGTTCATCATGAAGGCTGACACCCGGTATAACCCAGGGGTTGGGCAAATCTGAACCCGTCATTAATAATACGCCACTATCAAAATATTTTTTTATGAGTTTTAGCATCTTAGGCCATAGTTGTGTACCACGCCTAAAGTCTTTCTCCGTCCAATTATTCAGAGCATTTTTCCATGTTTCTAATATTGGTTTAGGAGTAATTTGAATATCCGGGCGATTTCGATAATGGGATTCGTTCCCCATAAATTTGGTGGCATATGCGATTAGAGTCGGTGTAAGTGGAACTTTCGATGAAGCAATCGTTGAAATCATTTCTTGCATTTCTGTTCCATCCAAATCAATCCATTCAAGCCAGTCTAAACGTGATAGCATGTATCCAACCTGTTTGCGTTGTCGAATATACCGGCTTCTCTTTTCGTTAGGAAGCAAACTAATAGACCAAGTTGATCCATGCTCAATTCCATCGATCCCAAGTCGAACGGCTTCGGTTGGAGTGGTGGTTCCAAGATGTCCAATCACTTTGAGCCCTCTCTTATGGGCTTCGTCTACTGCAGCAGCTAAGAGCATTGGTGTTATTCTCGAATAAACCTTTATATAGTCAACACCATAAGCAGCTTGACGACGGATTTCTGACCTTACATCAACCTCACTTTTCTCATTGCCCCAATTTATCAATTCACCTGCGGTATAAATTTTGGGTCCAATGATATTCTTATTTTCAACGTCATTACGCAACGCAACAGCCGGAGCAGATGGAGCTCCAGGGTTTCTTATGGTGGTAATTCCATGAGCGAGCATGATTTTCAGAACTTGTTCTGAAGTTGACCTATCATATCCTGAGAAATATTTTGGTCTGCGTAAGAAAGTAACGTGGGCGTGGGTATCGAATAGACCCGGTATCAAAAACCATCCACGTCCATTAATAACACGTGAGCCAGGTGGAGTTTGAATGTTCTGTTTAAAATAGATTCCTTTTATTCGACGGTTTTTTATTACTATTGTTGAATGTCTCTGTGGTTTAGAGCCTGTCCCATCAATTAGTGTTATGTCTTTAATAATCAGCGTTTGGGAAATAGATCTGTCCCCTTCACTTTGTACTCGGGCAGGAATGAGGATGAGAAATGAAACTAATAGCAAAAAAAATGCTTTAGCCTGGTTTATTTGTGAACGTTTCATTGATAAAGACAATATGTTGTGTATTGGGAAAAGTCATCTTAACGGAATGTTTCTTGCCACAAAATCTATCTATCAATACCACAAATTTTATAGGATATAGAAAATATATCAGATGGGCATCGGTTCGATCAACATAAATCCAGGGATATCATTGACCGCCTTCTCACTTTGGAATAATGACATCATCGTCGTCGTATATTCCTTTATCGCTGGCGGATTCAACAAGCTTGCCGACCGTCAGGCCCTGGACAATGATGGAGAAGACGACCACCGCATATGTGATTGTCAAAATGATATCTCGGT
>CAZCPP010000634.1:0-1823 GCA_964500655.1 uncultured Anaerolineaceae bacterium
GTGTGCTGGAACACACAAACGGGTCTGACTCCCGCCGTGGGTTGGCACGACGAAAGCTGATGCGAATTATAGCATGGCGGGCATTCCAAAAGGAGTCCGCCATGCGTGATTTAAACCTTGATGTATTGGCTTTAATCGCCAGTGAACCTTCTCATCCCACCTCGTCTGAGCTTGCATTAGTCTTACCCGAAACGCTGCCGCTGGATCAAAACCCAGCTGCGGTTTATTTGGCGAGGCTGAAGAAGAATAGTCGCCGTCCACAGCAACAAGCACTGGATGTGATCGCTGGATTCTTGTCTGGTGGGGAACTGAATTGTTTCGAGATTGACTGGTCCAAAGTACGTTACCAGCATACCGCTTTGGTGCGCAGCCATTTCATGGACAAGTATGCGCCAGCGACGGGAAATCGGTTGCTTTGTGCTCTGCGGGGAACGCTGGAACAAGCCTGGCTGCTGGGGCAGATGTCTGCTGAAGACTATATGCGGGCTTCGCATGTGAAAGCGATTATTGGGGAGACTCTGCCCGCAGGACGTGCTTTGTCCCAGGATGAGATTGCCGCTTTGTTTCAGGATTGCGTCAACGATCCACGTCGGATAGGCGCACGGGATGCGGCAGTGATCGCGATTTTGTACGCCGGAGGATTGAGAAGGGCAGAGCTGACCAAACTAGCTCTCTCTGATTACGATCCACAAGAAAGAATGTTGAGGGTACAGGGAAAACGCTCCAAAGAACGTTCTGTGTATCTTGCTGATAGGGCAGTTGCTGCGCTTCAGGCTTGGTTGGCAATCAGGGGGGATGAGGATGGACCGATTTTTGTGATGGTGAATAAGGGTGATAATCTGGTAATGGATAGACCCTTGACCACAAATGGCGTTTACTACCTGCTAAAAAGGCGTGCCGAGAGCGCCAGTGTAAAAACCTTTACCCCGCATGATTTCAGGCGGACTTTTGTCGGCGATTTGCTGGATGCCGGCGTTGATATTGCAATTGTGGCGAAGATGGCGGGGCATGCAAGTGTGGATACGACTGCGCGTTATGATCGCCGACCAGAGCGTGCGAAGCAGGAGGCGGCACAAGCGTTGAAGGTGCCTTACAGTTAATATTTTTTTGTTTATGTGTTTTGGCAATGGGTGTAAGAACTCTAATTATGCTATACTTCACCCGAACAAAATAAATAAAGCTGGATAGTGCATCCACACTTCCAACCTGTTTCGTCCACGCGATGGGAATGTGGCGCAAGGAAATAGTAGCACATTGGCGCCGCTTTCTCAAATCAAACAGAAAGCGGCGTTTTTTATTAGACAATAAGTGGGTAGCACATGCCAGAAAATGACATCACCACCGAAAAACCGTTTGCAAAGGAGCTCTGAAAGGCTGTGGATAAACTTTGCAAGAAAATCGGTACGGCAGAACAAAACAGGAAGCGGATTAGGTATTGAGTCGTACAATTGGCGTATCTTCTTTTTACTCCGGTTTGCTTCAGGTTGAAGTTAAGACTTACAAAGACATATTCTTGTGACCGCCAAAGTTTTAGGGTATATTTTTAGTAAGGAATGATTTTGTCTTCTTTAGGGTAGAGGCTACCGGGTAATCTCTAATAACGAGGAAGGGTTCTATGCTATCAAATAAAGTGATTGTAAATTATCTATCATTACTCACGGCGATGCTTTTTTTGTCTTCTTGTGGGTCAACTTCTTCCACTTACAACGAGTATCAAACCATAAAACCAACATTATCTAGTAACATGCAGTCAACTGATAATAGCCACGAGCCTATTTTAGAAAACGCTGAAGTATTTGTTCAGCTACCATCAAGCCCTGATG
>CAZCPP010000635.1:0-1819 GCA_964500655.1 uncultured Anaerolineaceae bacterium
ATGACCAGCGAGTCGTCCGGAGACCAGCCATGCGATTCGTAGAAGCGCGGATGTGGGCCAGGCTGTGAATAACGAATGTTCTCCAGACTGGGAACACCATCCTTAACGACAAAATCAGCAATCGCCAGTTGCCACCTGCCCCACTCTTCACCGGGGACCGGGCTGTACTTGCCAAGCGCCTGGGCCCAGAATAGATGTTTGCCGTCGTGGGAGAATTGCGGATGAATAACCCCTTGCGGAGTTTTTTCTTCCGTTGGTATTTCAGTTAACTGCCAGATTTGCTTTCCATCAGCCATCATGATCCACAAATTACAGTTCAAGCCTGTCCCGGGAATAGCGGCTGCATCCAGGAGTTCTCCGGTAGCGTCTTCGTTTTGGGCAGTGAAAACCAGATACTTACCGGAGGGATGCCAGGTGACGTTGCCGTTATGCTTTTTGGGAAAAGCCTCTCCACAGGTCAGGCAGGCTTTGTCGCTGCCGTCCGGGCGAATAACCCAGACATCATAATACCAGTCAACAGGATCACGGCGGGGGTAAGCAATCAGGTCCGTGCTGTGGAACCAGTCAATATCTTTTGCGTTGCGATCGAGGATTGTGAAATCCGAAGTGGCTACTGGTTCCCACTCCGGTTCAGGCTCCTGGGTTGTGAAAGGTGCTTGTGTGGCTATGTCAGTTGGTGTGCTCTCATCTGCCCGCTTAGTTGGGCGGGCACAGCCGACCAGAAAAAGTAGAAACAGTAATAAAAATGTGTAGATATTAATTCTGTTCCAATCTTGGAAAGATTGCTTTTGTTTTCTCATGGCATACTCCGATCATCATGCACCTAAAACAGATTTATTCCCCTAGTTGTTGATATTTATCCAATAATCAGATGTTGCTATTAATTAATACAAGCTTCAAAGGGATAATGTTGCGTAAAAATTGATGGATCATTTCACCCTCCCAAATGGGGTGATTTCTCATCCTTGCATCTAAGCCTACGGGCTGGCAGCCTTTTCATTTCCTCATCACTACAGACAAGTGCAATTTCATAGCTACGATCCTCAAACCAGGGGGATACTCCTGTGGTCGCTACATTAAGAAAAGTAAATGTGTGAGAATTAAGTTTTCCTACACTACTCAATCTCCCTACGGCCTTCCTCGATGCTTTTCAATATTTCTCCGCGTCCCAAACCCAATTTAAGTCCTTCGACAGCAAGTGGAGACCCTTCGCGCTTTTCAGGTTTGATAACAAATACCCGACCATCCCTCCGCTTGATGCGAACCTCCCCATACTCGGCCGCTTGTTCCAGAATGGACGCCAGCTTTTGGCGCGCTTCGGTGTATGTATAGGTGTTCATTCTGCCACCTCCAAGACTGAAATCCCTTTACCTTTTGCAACCTGGAAAAGTCGTTTGTCGAGCGTTAGCAAAGGTAAGCGAAATTTTTCAGCACAGCGAAGCAGATATGTGTCATAACCGTATAGACCTATCTCACCTGCCAGTTCAATCGAATTTGATAATTCGACCTCCACAAATCGGACGGGGATTTCGAGGTAGATATCGATGGCTTGAAAAGCTTGTTTCAAGGTGATACGTCCCCGCTTCAGCAGGGATGAGAACGCGTTCCCAATCTCCCAATGTACCGACATGGGCGCAATCAATTCGGCTTCCTGTGTCATCGCAACCAGTCGTTCCTTTTCGGTTTCATTAACAATCACTGCAATCAGCACTGATGCGTCTACAACAATTTCCACTACAACTCTCCTTAGTTGTACATATGTACAATTGAATTATAGTCGTATTGTCACAATATTTCAAGTGCCATTTCCTGGTTTTTG
>CAZCPP010000636.1:0-1816 GCA_964500655.1 uncultured Anaerolineaceae bacterium
AATGAAGATTATTTACTCAAAGTGCTCTCTGCTCATTAAGATGCGATTGCCCTAGTCTCGGGGGTGAGATTTTTGTTGAGTTTGCATGTAGCAATCAGTTTTTACCCGGGCTCTTCCGTTGGGGGTGGTTCGGTGGGGTCAGGATCGCTTGAAGAGCTTGAGCCTGAGCTTGAGGGACATGTCACCTCAATGAACACTGATGTAGAGCTGTCTGCGATATCGTTATTTGCAGAATTGTATGTTGCTGAGAGGACGTGGTTCGATTGTTCAGTAGTGAAATAGATCACACAGGATCCAAAACCTCCGCTCAGCCCGGCGTCGCAAATGGAAGAGTTACTCGGCTGAGAAAAAGCAAGCCATCTTGGACGAGGGGGCACAGATTTACGAAGATATGGTGGCAGTCATGCCCAAAGGCGCGGATTCACCAAAAGCGCAAGCCATTGTCGAACGTTGGCGAAAACATATGGATTACTTCTGGAAGCCGAATTTGGACCAACTTTTAGGATTGGCAAGCATGTATGGGCAGAACCCGGAGTTCAAAGCCAACTTCGACCAGATGCATCCGGATCTGACTGATTTCTTCTGCGAAGCTGTAAAAGTGTATGTAGAAAATCAATAGGAATATCAGAATTTTCCCAAGAACATCCTTTCACCTAAAAGGGTGTTCTTTAATTAAAAGGATATTTATCATATTTGTATAATTTACCGAAGGAGAAAAAATGTCAAACAAAAGTATTTACAAGGTTGGCTTAGCAGCAGCCATCTTATCGACCCTCGGATGGATTGCCTTCATCGCTGCAGGCAATCCTGATTATTCAGAGCTTAGCGGTCGGGAATTATTTCAGGCCTGGCAGGGTAATCGGTTCGAATGGTTACTCTATGGTTGGGGTGGTGTCTTTGGGGCGTTTCTGTCCATCCCTTATTTTCTGGCTTTCCATTATGCTCTCAAGGATACAGGCTCCGTCCGTTCAGTAGTGACAACAGCGGCCATCATAGGATCTGTGCTGGCAGCTTTTGGGTTTTTTAAACCGTTGGTTATGATTTACGCCTGGGTGCCGGCTGCTTTAGAAGCCAGCCCGGAAACATTACCAATGATTGAGATCGCAGCGCGTTATGCAGCAGACTTATTTGAAGTACCCTGGTGGATAGGTAGTTTCCTGGCATATGGTTTGGGCGTAGGGTTGTTTGCTTATTACGCCTGGCGTACTGGCACAGGACCTAAATGGTTAAATAGTGTGGGCCTCATTGGCGGCGTGTCGGGAATCATCTGGCTCCGTTATTTTTTCCCAGCCTTGTATGCGTGGGAGTTGCTGGGGAGTATTGTGAACATTTTGACGATCATAATCTGGTCAATTGGTCTGGCGGTTGTTCTGGTGCGTCAGAAGGAATAGAATTTCCTAACGCGACAGTAAAATATTAGGTGTTCGAAAAAAAGAGCCGGAGTTAATCAACTCCGGCCTTTACTGTTTTTCATGGTTTTCTAATTCTGTTCCACACAGAAGGGAACCATATAGGTGACGATCCAAGGATGCCAACAAGAGTGAGATCAATTATCAATCCCAAAATGTGCCATTCAACCTTTGAAGTCTGGTTTTCAAAACACCCTTTATAAACGATGGATAAAAACCTCAAGGGAAAACCGAAGCCAACACGTTGATTGAATGGTTGATTATCATCGCCAGGTTCGACCAGGTCTGTGGTACACGGGGGACCCTGAATACTATTATCCTGAAAAACAAACAGAGTGAGAAAACAAATAACAACTAGTAGTTTAGCAAATATAGTTTGACGGATAAGCGGAAAGATGGCATTCTTC
>CAZCPP010000637.1:0-1808 GCA_964500655.1 uncultured Anaerolineaceae bacterium
GTCGCCCTGGAAGGGAGCACATTTGATGATCCGGATGCGGGCGACACCCACGCTGAAAGCCAACTGCGGGTGCGCATGGTCGGACAATCCTATGACAAAAGCAGCTACCCGGCATCGTTTACGCAGACCGTTACTAGCGACAGCCTGACTACGTTTCCGGTGAGCGGACTGGTCGACGGGATGAAATACTATTGGCAGATCCGCTATAAGGATGTGAGTGGCAAATGGTCCGAGTGGTCGGCAGAGATCAGCTTTATCGTGGGCACCTCCATCCCGGACAACAGTGTCGTCATCGAGGCCGCTTCTTCGGCCTTGGATTTTAAGATGGTTTCCTTCTCTCAGTTTCCCGACGATCCCAGCATAACCACCGTGTTGGGGTTGGATACCCCCCTGGATACAACCCATTTTCGGATCGACACCTATAACCCGTTAACCGGCAACTATGTGGGATACGGCGAAAGCCTTGCGATCGAGCCGGGGCGGAGTTACTGGTTTCTGTGCCGCGAAGAGCTGAGCATCACCGTCAACGGGGTACAGGTCACATCGAGTCAGGCGGTGGAAGTGGAGATGAAGTACAACAGTTCCACCGGAAACGGCTGGAATATGATCGGGCCGCCCAATGCCGTCGATTACAATTGGAGCGATGTGCAGATCGTTGTGTACGACGCCTCGGAGAATATCGTTTTTGGTCCGGCGACCATCGAATCTTTGGCTTCCGACAACCCCTACATCAATGTTTTGTTGTATCGCTACGAAAACGACGGTCTTTATTATTCGGATACGACCCGCGTCGAACAGTACAAAGGCTTCTGGGTGGAGGTCAAGCAGGACAATGTTTATCTGCGCTTTGAGAGCGGCGCTCAGGTGGCCCGGGGTGCATCAGGCTTGAAGGTGATGCTGGCAAATTTTTTCGATGGGGCCAAGCGCTTGAGCCGCAAATGGATCCTGGCCACCCCGGTGGCCCTGGCCAATGGAGGCGGTCCCCCGGCACCGCCGGAAGGGTTTTACATTTACATTCCGGTTGAGACATACGGCGCGGTAGGGGGAGGCGGCTGTTTTATTGCCACGGCCGCCTATGGGTCGCCGCTGATGCCGCATGTGCAGATACTGCGTACCTTTAGAGACCGGTTTTTGGGCCAAAACCGATTGGGCGGTTTTTTGGTCAAAAATTACTATCGCTATTCACCCCCCCTGGCCCATTACATCGCCCAACACCATAACGTGAAACAAATGGTGCGCCTGGGATTGCTACCGGTGGTGGGAGGATGTTGGCTCATGCTGACACTGGGGCAAATGAATTCAATGGTGCTGATGCTCTTTTTGGGTCTTTTGGCCACATGCTTGTATGGGGTTTTTAGACTTAAAAGGCAAAACAATTAAGGAGTTACGATATTTTTTTAATACCTGAATTTTGCACGAGTTGGAAGTTTCCATATGGAAGGCATTTAAGGGTGAAGACGTAGTATGCTACTTCGAACCCTTAATAACGCAGCATATGGGAGATTCCGGCTCGCACGTTGGGTGAAAAATGATGAGAAAAAAAGATCTACAACCTATATACCATTTGGGTAAAACGCTTTGTTCTAAGATCTTTTATAACTTGCTTTAATTACGCAACATAAAAATTTTCATCAGTTTTCATGCAAGATTCAGGTAATATGGTATCCGGAAATGCAAATCGCTTCTTTCTGAATCAGTTAATGTTGACTTTGACGCTTCTCTTTGGGGGTTCTTGAATGAAAAAGATAGCGCTTGCCATTTCATTGATTATTACATGCCTGGTTCTTATGGTGCCATGGGGCACAAGC
>CAZCPP010000638.1:0-1806 GCA_964500655.1 uncultured Anaerolineaceae bacterium
CTATAGAAATTGCAACAAAATTTTGTTCTTATTGCTTAAAGAAACGGCATTGAGGTTAACGACCTGAATTTTGATAAAGGCATGGGGCTGTTTGCCGGACTCAACGTTTTACCCAAATGCACGGCGATCTCCGATTACTCTTACCGCCTGGACCCACCCATCCTAGACCGACTCCTGCAGGGATTCGTGCGGGAGATGAACCGTCAGCATACTTACCAGTCTAAAACGATTAACTTGGATTTCCACAGTATCCCTCACTGGGGCGAGCAGTCTGTTTTGGATACCCACTGGGTTCCCACCAGAGGCAAGCGTCTCAAAGGTGCCCTGACCCTGTTTGCCCAAGACTGCCAATCCGGATTGTTTCAGTATGCCCAAGCCGATATCCTTCGTTGCGAAGCTTCGGAGCAGATTTTGGATTTTGTATCTTTTTGGAAAAAGATCCACGGTAAACTCGATTCTACCCTGGTCTTTGATTCCAAGCTTACGAGTTATGAGCACTTGAATACCATCAATCACCTGGGCATTCACTTCATCACCTTGCGTAAACGCGGCAGTAAGCTCCTGGCTGCCGTAGAGCGCATCCCGGCCAAACAATGGCAAAGAGTTCATCTGGATATCCCTAAAAGAAAATACAAAACTCCCTCAGTTTTCGAGTCCATGGTGAAACTTGATGGATATGACGGTGAACTCAGGCAGATCGTAATGAAAGGTACCGGCCGGGAGCGCCCCTCATTCCTGATAACCAACAACCTTGATAACCCCACAGAGTCCATTGTCCTTCGCTATGCCCATAGATGGCGAATTGAAAATGGTATTGCCGAAGCTGTAAAGTTCTTTAGCCTTAACGCCCTCTCCTCATCCATTTTGATAAAAGTACATTTTGATGTCTTGACGACGATGATTGCTCATGCCCTGTATCATGTCTTGTCTCAGAAGCTCAGAGGATTCGAACATTGTCGTGCTTCGACTATATTTCGCCAATTCATCAATATGAAGGCCGATATCCTCATCAGCGGGGAAATCATTACGGTCAGATTTCCAAGACGATCTCATAATCCAATTATCAAGGCCGCGCAGATAGACAAGAAAGCCCCAAGAATATCCTGGCTCGGAAATAGACGCCTGCAGTTCGAGTTTCATTAATTGGTGAAGATCAATTGTGTCTCAAATAGCTCTGCGAAAATCGCTGTTGAAGAAGATCTGCGGCAATTTTTTGTAAGCACTACCCCATGGTAGGATGAGGCAGTTCGCAGGTTTGGTATCGATGGCGAGAATGACCGGCGGTGGTATATTAAATCGATGCACTCATCTGAGCAGGGATCTGACGCACCAATAGATATACTATATTTTAATCCGCTTTTTTAAACAGGCAAACCCGAAAAGCCCTGATGCGAGCAAAATAAGCGGCGCAGGCACGGGCACGGGGGAAACACTGGCAACAGTAAGATTTGCCGAGAAGTCAATCTTGACGTCGGTGCCTGTAGGCGTCTGGTCATCCATATCAGACATTTGCCACTGGGCCCAAAGCGTGACGGTCGCCAAAGGGTCCACCAAGATATCAAAAGAAATGGAGCCAGAATCCGCTATCGTGCCGCCGATGGTGCCTGTCGGCGTTCCGTTGACTGTATTTCCACTTGTGCCGGGTGCGGTGCTATAAAAGGAAGAGAGGCTTGTTGCGAACGGAATGACACTCCCAACGGTGTTGGGGTAAGAAGCGTTAACTACAAAATTGGATGCCGCAGAAGCTGTGGGAGCATTGACATCTTCAGGAGGAAAATCGGACCAGATGTTTTGGTAATTGGTAGT
>CAZCPP010000639.1:0-1790 GCA_964500655.1 uncultured Anaerolineaceae bacterium
CTCATCACCAGCAAAACTAAGTGAACTGATCAGATTATCATAATCCAATTTAAACTTATCCAACACAGGAAAAGCCACCTTATCTTTGCTATCCAAGAGAAATAGAGTATCTCCTTGTTTTTTATATGTGATAACTCATGATAAATAATAGCCTCATAGAGGTCTTTGGAACACATACTAGGGTTGGCAAGGGCTTTGTTTATAAACAAAATATTCTTATTAGGTAATAGACCATAGATATGAGTTGGTCGTTCTTTTTTTGTGAGTGTTAACAGCGGAATAGAAGAAATACCCATATCTTTACAGGCTTCGGTTAGAATTCTTTCTCCGAATAATTCTTTCTCATCAATTGTTGACTTTTTTAATTTTATGTGATAATCAAACCAATGTCTGAAGGCTAAGAAGATCACCGCAATCAAAGGGAATAGATAGATTAATATCCATATCAGATCGACGAAAGGTAATGCATTATATTGGAAGGCCAATAGTATATAAGTTAGGCCTTTTTGAACCGAAAACGCTAACCAACCAATCATGAGGACCGTTATCACATACATTCTAATATTATTCGGATGCATGAATATTTTGCTGTACTTCATCCGTTTTACGGTATGAATCATAAAGGATGCAATCAAAAGGAAAGATATTATGGTTAAAATAAATAAGGAACTCGAAAGATTGGCGGTAGGACGCGTCACTTTCGTATCTATATTTATAGATATAATATTAAGCCCATTGCTATGCCTACGCTCGATATGGAGAATGGGATTCTCTATAATATCTTCGGTTTGATTAAATCGATCCAAATCCTTTAGCACTATAGTTCTGTTCGTCAATATTGCGTAATAGTTACCGAAATTTTCGATTCTAAATTTACACCCAAAAGTATGTCCTTCATCAAACATCTCCACATCTAGAGCATTCTTTGAAACGTCGATATATTTTAATGCAGTAAAATCACTTTTATCTTGGAATCTTTGGTAATTTAGTTGATCAAGTAGAAGAAACGTGATGTTGATCGTTGAACATCGATATCTGATGTCAAAAGTAAATTCCTTACCATCGAAAAAGAAGATATGAGTAAGATGATAACTATTATCCCGTATCAAATATCCATCATACTCCCCAGATTGTATATCCCATTTTTTTATTCTTTCCGGCCAAATGTCTTTGTAGTGACCTGAGAAAGGAATATTTGTATACTTATTGCGTTCGGATTCTTGGGGCCCAAAGTCCACAATCCCCTCATTCACACCAACCAGTTGTCCATATTTCTCATTTCCTTCAACGGAGTTACTTACATTACACATGGAGATGAATCCATATTTCCCATTTTCTCCAACCAAGCCACCAACAGTTCTATTGCCTAAAACTTTGCCGATAGCATAACAATTCTCAATGGTAATATCGTTACTTCCAATCAACCCTCCTACATGACTATTCCCAATTACCTCGCTTGTTGAATAACAGTTCGCCACATATCCATCCTCACTATGCCACGAATAAGCACTTCCTATCAAACCACCTACATAATGGTTCCCTTTGACATATCCCTTAGAATAGGATTGCCAGACATTCCCGCCGTTATTCTTTCCGATTAATCCCCCAATATAGTTATTTGCCCAGTCCATTATTCCTTTAACATTGCAAGAAGAATAACTCCTCGATATTGTTCCCTCGTCGTTATATCCAATTGCTCCCCCAACATTTTCCCAACCAATGATCGAACCTGATGAATTACAATAATTAATGTTTTCTCTGTTCTCGCCTGCAATCCCTCCGACTGAACC
>CAZCPP010000640.1:0-1785 GCA_964500655.1 uncultured Anaerolineaceae bacterium
TAAAAGAGAATTCATATTTGTAAATGTCATGATTCATGACCAAGTCTCCTGATTCTTAAGGCAATGCCTATTTTCGTTTCGAATCGACTTCTTGCAACGATGGAACATATCGTTTAAATGGAATCCCGTTTTGATGCGATTCAACTCCTCACACTTATTACATACCGGAAACAACTCAAAACTGTCGGATTTGAATCAGAGGTAATCTCGAAGTCCTATATCTTCAAATAGATTACGGAGTTCTTTTATTCGGTCGTACAGTGTCCCCCGTGGTATGCCTGTGTCGCGGGATATCTTGGTCACGCTATCCTTCTGCAAGTGTTCGCACAGGTCGCGGAGTTCTGGTGGCAGCGAATCGATAGCGCATCGCATATCAATGGAAAGCAGCAAGTGTTCGCTTGATGTGCGTGATAATCGTCCAGTTTGGCGGAGGTATTCATCCATGTCATAGACTTCAAGACGTTCAATGCTTCCGCTATCTCCTATATCAAACCTGTCATTCATGGATGCTGTGCAAAGACGCCAGTCCCGCTTTCCAGCAGCACGTTCTTCAATTATAGTGGAAATTCTGTGCTCTACGACGCGGGCAATGAACGTATTTCGTTGCGCTTTGTGTGAGTCATACTTTGGAAGACGTTTCAGCAGATCGAGCATCATTTCCTGCTCCAGATCTTCACGATCTGATTCGGTAAATCCTGCGCTTCCTATAAGTTGCCTTGCCTTGTGCTTAATAATCCGGACGGCATATTCTTCAATTCCGTCATAACGGTTTGTGAAATCCATTTGAGCCTCCTCGGCCTCGAGGAGGAGCTCGCGTGGGTGTCTGCCAAAATCCGGGTAGTCAAAATGAAAAAGCGGAAGCGCTGCGAGTTCGCCGGTTAGGCGACACCCACAACGACCTCCGCTTTGCGGCCAGTCTGTTGTCTGGTGTTAAATTGTTTTTGCCGGATCTGAATTAGACCCGTATCTCATCCGCTGCAGTCATGCGAACTGGTAATCCATTGTCAATCACGAGTTCATGAATCGAGAGAGACTGCTCTCGGTCGAAAACTTCAAATAGCTCTACTACTTTTTTCTTTAAAGCAAAGCCACTATTCTTGCTTGAAGTATTCGGTCCGTTTTGCTTTCCAAATAGGAACAGCTTCAACCGGATCGGTGGCGGATCGAAGACGGGCTCACCGCCCCGTATTTGCAATCTCTCGATTCGTCCGTAGTTAATGTCCTGCATAAGCTCTACCAGGTATTTTCTGCCAGAACTCAGAGTCGTTTTAGTTGGAAAGTTTGACATGTACACCTCTATTCTGCATCCGAAGCGCATAAAAAAACCCCGAGAGCCTAGCCCGGCAAAGGCTTCTCTCGAGGGTTTTTACAGCGCTCATGGAGCGTTGTACTTAAAGTATCTGTCGCCGGGCTAAGCCTTCATATAGGAAGGCGCTACTTCCGGCGTAGCAGATGCTACATTTCGTGTAGCATATAGAGGTGATACCGATTTATGAAATAATTAGGTATCCCAAAGGATATCATCGTGAGGATCATAACGGGGTGACCATCCACAACGTAAGACTGGTGGCTTGAGATGTTCAGCAAGTCGTTTGTCATACTTCCCAATTTCTTTTTTTACTCGACGAATTGCTGCTTGAAACGATTTTCTCACTCTGTCGCGGTCATCAGCAATTTTTCGTGGTCTGTTTCCAAGTCCGGTAACCTTCATAATGTGTTCATATAAAACAGTCATATCGGTTCTAATATCAGATTCGGATCTAAAAGAAGACTTTCCCTCCTCAG
>CAZCPP010000641.1:0-1759 GCA_964500655.1 uncultured Anaerolineaceae bacterium
AAAGACGGCTGGGGGTACCAGGATGCTTGCTTGAAAGGGTTAAGCACAGCACTACTTGTTGACCGATGCGGCTGGAATGCTGGTTTTGCTTTCTGGGTTGCCTGCGCCTTCCTGGGAGCTGGGTTGATGGTGATGCTTTGGAGACACAAGCCACCAAAGAAGGAATATTTTTAATGAAGAGATCGCCCAAGACTATACAAGAAATTCGTGAACGATGTCAGGTTAGTTATTACCATGATTTCCACATGCGAATGAGCCGCATGTTTTCTCCTTATCTTACATTCTTTTTTATCAAATTGGGCTTCAACGCCAATGGGGTGACTTACCTGAGTATGGTGGTTGGCTTGGCGGGAGCTTTTGTGTTGTTATTGAAACCTAGCGTATGGTGGTTTGCTTCACCTATATTCTTGGCATTAGCAAGCCTGATGGATCACTGTGATGGTGAAGTTGCCCGTTGGCGTGGTGAGGCTAGCTTGACAGGGCTTTTTGTGGATCGTCTGTATCCAATAATCGTTCACCCCATAACTTTTGGGGTCATCCTGATTCGCTTGTATTTGGATAATCCTTCAGTATTGTACTTTATTATCGGGTTGGCTATTATGTGGTTAGCAAATATGCCGCGTATCATTAAAGCCTACATCTATTTATGTTTTAGCGATGGATTATTGAAACCCCAAAACACGGACGCAGAGGGTAATCTATCACGGAAACTTGAGGTGCAATCTGGTCAAATGCATACTTCAGAAGGAAGCAGCGAATCCCTGTTAAAGAGATTTACATATCCATTTGTATTTCTATTAACAAAGGGAACAGGAATTGCACTATCAATTTTGATTCTAGTGATCATGGAACAAGCTTCTGTCACTATTCTGGAAATCAGTCCGTTCGCAGTTTATGTTATTGGGTATATTTTTGTTTTACTGGGAGCTTCACTCAAGTATGCTGTATCCGTTGTTCGTAATCGGCAGCCTGACTTGATATACAAGCGGTTTCGGGGTTAAGAGTTGGATTAAGGATCGCTGGTATTCCCTTAGTAAAGATGTCAATTCTTAATATCTGGACGAGATTCTTCCGGTATATTTAGATGTGGTAAAAAAGCATTGCCAGCATATTGCAGAAGAGTTGGGGCACTATCCACCTACGAACAACTATCTACAAAAGTTTTTTTAAACTTTCGTAGTCTTACTGTCAACAGCCCATTTTTTTGGTGAAACACATGAAACAAGTCGTTCAAAACTTCCGTACTGGTGTACTTTCCGTTTCCGATGTTCCCCCTCCCGCGCTCCACCCCGGCGGCATCCTGGTTGCCGTCTCTGCCTCCCTCGTCAGCGTCGGCACCGAAAGGCTCATGGTCAACCTAGCCCAGGCCAGCCTGCTTGGCAAGGCCCGGCAGCGTCCAGACCAGGTCCGCCAGGTCATCAACAAGGCCCAGCAAGAAGGCCTGCTCACCACCTACAACAGGGTTATGAACCGCCTGGATACCCTCTCCCCCCTGGGCTATTCTTGCGCCGGGACCATCGTCGCCGTCGGGGAGGGCATCGCCGATCTCCAAGTCGGGGATCCTGTTGCCTGTGCCGGTGGTGGATACGCCAACCATGCTGAAATCGTCTACGTCCCCCGCAACCTGGTTGCCCCCCTTCCAACATCTGGCGATAACCCTGTCTCCTTTGAAGATGCCGCATTTTCCACCCTCGGGGCTGTCGCCCTCCAGGGCATCCGCCAGGCTAAACCGACACTAGGAGAAACTATCGCGGTGGTG
>CAZCPP010000642.1:0-1753 GCA_964500655.1 uncultured Anaerolineaceae bacterium
CGAACCCAGGTATCAAAGCTGGCGCGCGGCATCTCCATCTGGAGTTGTCCAAGAACAGATTGCCAGGCTTGTTCATGATTCATTGGTGCTCCTTTTCAGGTTCAAAGTATCCCGAAAATAATTTCTGTGATGTATTTCTGAAAAATCCACAGGACGGCTTCTAACGCGATCGTTATTTGAGCCATACTGCGGGTCAAAATGAGAATCTAAGGCCGCTCAAAAGCGCGCCTGTGAAGGCTACCTGAACGGACGCCTGAACGACAACTGAACGGCAGATGAACAGTACCTGAACGTCACCTGAACGACAACGTGCAGGTACTATTTCGGTACTGAAAATACGACTCTTTTTTCCGAGAAAATCACATGTTGAGTTTTGAGCTACCATGATGGGCTCACTTTTTGGGCAACTGTGATCGTCTCTTCCTTGAATTTAAGACGGCCATCTTTGTACGCATCCAGCCCATAATTTAGAAGGAACAGGACAACCTCGCCAACTGAGATTCCTTCCGCTAAAGCACGGATTTGTTTATCTAAATCTTTGCCCCAGCGATAGCCCAGATACAGCGATCTTGTTTTTTTCAATGCAGTTTGTTTTGATAGATTTGGCCTGGGTATTTCTATTTTCCGGACAGGTTCGTCATTGCTTTCTTCCCAGGAGATGCGCATTTTTCTGCGCGTTGAATCGGGCACTGCGGAAATTGACAGTTTTCCCTGGCGCACATGAGATATGGAAAAACCCACCAAAGCGTTTGCAACGCTGGTAATTGTTGTCATATGCTGGTGAGCCAGACCAAGAATATCTGCTCGCACATCTTTTGCTTGAACATGTAAAGGCTCTGGAATGAAATAAGAAATAACAGGATGCTGTTTGTCCCATGCCCGAGATCTTCGCGCCTTAGGTTTTACACGCGGGATCAAGTCAAGAGGTTCTTGAGGGTTGTCGCGCAATCTGGCAAATGGGTCCTGGCGTTTTTTTTGTGTCATGATGATTTCTCTTATGATTGATGAATGATCTCTCCGGTCAGGGTTTCGTATTCCGTTGATGCGCGACTGGAGGGCGCCTTCTCAAAGATGGTCAGGCCTTCGGCTGCACATTCGCGCAAAACAGTTGCGCGATGGATTGGGCTCAGTACCGAATTATTGAATGTTTTGGTAAGCTGAGCCATGGACTGTTTGCTTTCCGTAGTTTGCTCATCGTAGAAAGTGGGCAGGATGCCTGCCAGGGTTCCGGGCCAGGCGTGTGCGTCCTGGAGGGACCCTATCGTTGCCACAATTTGTGACAGGCCTTCCATGGAAAGAAACTCTGTTGCAGTGGGGATCAGGATTTGATTCGATGCGAAGATCGCCCGTTCCTGAATACCCCCGACAGATGGAGCGGTGTCAAAGATTATAAAGTCATAGTCTGGCGCATACGGTTTGAATAGTTGTTCGATGGCATCCACCGGGCGATTTTCTGCATTCAGCACGATCTGTGCCGTTGCTGTTGTTCGATCACCTGGTAACAGCTCCAGGCCTTCACGGCCCGTATTACGGATCCATTGTCGCATATCAGCGCTGGGGTTGACCAACACGTTGAATGTGCCAGGCTCCTGTTGGAGGCCCAACGCGGTAGCACATTGTCCCTGTGGATCGAAATCCACCAACAGCACACGGCGTCCACGCAGGGCCAGGCCGTGCGCCAGGGATACAGCGGTGGTGGTCTTTCCCACGCCGCCTTTTTGATTTGGGGTTACGATGGTGCAGGTCATATTTT
>CAZCPP010000643.1:0-1753 GCA_964500655.1 uncultured Anaerolineaceae bacterium
GGTTGGGATGACTGAGAACCATCTCCTGCATTGTTTTTTGTATGCGTTTTGCAACTTCATAAGCTTCTACCCCGCTGGCCCTGGGTAGCGCGATCCCAAATTCTTCACCACCCCAACGGCCGATAAAATCATCCTTTTTAATATTTTCCTGAATTGCCTCGCATAACTTAGTTAGCACCATATCACCCACTTGATGCCCAAACGAATCGTTATAGCTTTTAAAGAAATCAATATCCAACATGATTAAGCTTAGAATCCGCAGTAATTGGCGACTCGTCAATGTAGCTCTGAAGAACCTTGAGAAAATGTCTGTGATTGAATGTACCTGTGAGGCTATCTAATTGTGATTGCTTTTGCACTAGTTTGTGATGAACTGTATTATCTAATGCAAGCGCAGCATGTTGAGCTAGAAATAAGAGCAATTCGTAGTCTGTAGTACTAAAGGCGTTGACTTTATTCGATCCTACTGCGAGTAAGCCATTAATATTTGCAGTTTTTATGGGAACCCCCATCCAAGACAGACTAGGCTTGTCCTTTCCGATTCTAATACTTTGTACGCCTTCAAGCTGGACTTCATCACGTAAGTCGGGCACAAACAACGGTTTTCGATTTTCAATAACCCATGCTGAAAGCGAGCCACTTTTGGGTATTCGGACTCCATTAAAATATTCGCCATCATCGTAAAAGAGTTCAAGGCGGATAAAATCTCCTTCTAGTAATCCAACAAAATATGTATCGGCTGTTAGAGTTTTCTGAATAGCGGCATTAATAATTGTTAATACCTGTTCTGTTTCAAGTGATGAAATAATCTGCTGGCTTAGGACATTTATGCTTTCAAGACGGAGAATATGATTGTGTGTTGCCCTGCGTAAGCGAAGGATAGTTTCAGTAACGACAATAGCCGCCAGTGAAGGAATAAATAGAATAGTCCAATCAATGAAATTTGTTGGATATTCAAATCGCGAATAGATAAAGGACGCTCCACTAAAAATTATCAAAAAATATGTTGGGCCTCGGTCTGACAGGATAGAATTCGCGCTAACGGCTAAGATTAGAAGAACGCTATAAAATATGTAGTAAGTTTCTCCTAATACAAATGCAAAAACACTAAATCCAAGACCACTAATTCCGGCATTTACCCAAATATTCATTTTCCGTTGGTTTCTTATACGTGGGGCAATTAGCAAAATTTGTATTATGACGTATAAACTACCACCTATACCAATCACTATCAGGAGTAGGCGATTTCCCCCAATTAACTGATTCCCGAAAAGAACATCCAGGATGATCGCCAAGAATATAATAATAGCAGCCAGAGAGGCCGGTAGTATATATCCCGCATCCTCCAGATTTCTTATTTTTTTATTTATGCCTTCTGGATATTTCATGAAATCAGACTCTCTGTGTGGTTCTTTTCCTGATGTAATACAAAAGACAGAACTCTGGGTGGCTCCTATAACGATATTTGGTGCTCGAAATTGTAAACTATAATTTACTACATTTTTATTCGAAATAGGAAAGTGGGAGTTATTGAGAGTGGTAAACATAGAAAGTAAATTTGAATAACAAAATGCAATGTCCAAGATGTTCGTCGAGCACAAAGCAATACAAGATTGGCTTCAATCGCTCAGGCAGCCGCAAATATCGTTGCGAAGCTGAGTTATTTTTTCCCCAGGGTTGTATTGCATCTCTGATATAATTTTGTCAGAAAGTTTTGTGTGGCGGGGACTTTTTACCGTTACGCAGGTTTATT
>CAZCPP010000644.1:0-1752 GCA_964500655.1 uncultured Anaerolineaceae bacterium
CCTTTCGTTCCGTCTTTTATCTCTGCTCAAAGTGCCTAGATGCCTGAGCAGTTACAAACATTATTATAGAATCGTGGACTGATTCTCGCGCGGTTTAGAGGATGGTATGTCATCGAAGGTAGTTGGTCAAAAAAAGGCGGATCAAACAATTTCCCCTCGCCAGTGGATCCGTTTGATTATGGTGTATCTCTTCGTACCACTGGTTCTACTCGTATGCGGGGGAGATTTCGGGTGGTGGCAAGCATGGGTCTATTCCCTGCTAATTATTGCTGCTGGTGTGGGAGGGCGCATTTTGGGGGAACGGCGACATCCAGGATTGACGGTAGAAAGACAAAGTGGTGAAAGTATCCAAGTAGCTAAAGCATGGGACAAAGTACTTGCCCCACTAATGGCACTGATGAGTACAAGCTTCCCACTGGTGATTGTGGCAGGGTTGGACCATCGCTTTGGTTGGTCACCCGTATTCCCGCTTTGGCTCATTATGCTCGGTATCTTCCTAATCGCGCTCGGATACACTTTTTCTACGTGGGCATTTGTGGAGCACCGTTTCTTTTCTAGCGTGGTGCGTATTCAAACGGATCGAGGGCATGTGGTGTGTGACAGCGGTCCATATCGAATTGTTCGGCATCCGGGCTATGCCGGACATATTCTGCCACTGCTAGGAATTGTACTGGCTTTAAGCTCCTTGTGGACAATCATTCCGGCAGCTGTTGCACTGGTCATAGCGGTGATCAGAACCGCACTTGAAGACCGAACGCTGCAGGAAGAGTTGCCAGGGTATCAGGAATATGCGCGGCGCGTGCGCTATCGGTTGTTTCCAGGGATTTACTAGTAGACCTGTGAAGATGATAATGTTCTAGTCGATGCCACAGAAAGATAACGCCCAACCCCCACATGCAACAGACCGGGCTATCACCCGCCGGGTAAACAGCGCGAAAAGCCAAGTTTGGATCGGGTGTAAGCAGTAGTTGGAGCGAACCCACCCGGCGGTGAAAAAAGTGATGCAAAATGAGTGATACATTTTTCGACATTTTCCAAATCATAACCCTGATTGCCTTTCTGATAGTTTTCATTGGACGTTCGATATTCCTCTATGCCCGCCATGGAATCAATCCTTTGGTTTTGGGTATTGGAAAAACAGGGGTTCGCCGCATTGTTGAACTCTCATTTTTTGTTGGCCTGTTAGTCTGGATTGTTGAGATATTGATCCAGGTTTTCCATTGGGAATGGCAAATCTTTGGTGGAGTATTTGCTACCTCACTTGTGGACTTGCTTCCAGCTAAAATTGCCGGTACGGCGATTATCGTATTAGGGTTTGCCCTCTTTGTGCTGGCGCTGGTTGCTTTTGGTCAATCATGGCGGGTGGGCATCGACGAGGCTTCGCCTGGGGATTTGGTCACTCATGGTGTCTTTGGTTTCAGCCGTAATCCGATCTTCTTGTTCATCGATATGTATTTCTTGGGAACTTTCCTGATCAATGGGACATTGTTCTTCTTGCTGATGGCAATTGCCGTTATCCTCGGTATGCATTACCAGATTTTGCAGGAAGAGCGATTTTTAATGCAAAACTACGGTCAACCTTATCGAGATTACCAAGATAAGGTGGGACGTTATTTTTCATGGCAGAGGAGCGAAACATGAAATATCAACGCACGTTTTCGGGCGCGCCCTGGGAAACCAAGGTGGGCTATTGCAGAGCGATTAGAGTGGTCGATCATATTTACGTAACAGGGACAGCACCTGTAGCCGAGG
>CAZCPP010000645.1:0-1747 GCA_964500655.1 uncultured Anaerolineaceae bacterium
GCGCTTGCCCTCACGAGCGGTATCACGTTCCATGATGATATCGGCAGTGGCACGCAGGACAAGCGGCGAAAGATCACGCCCGTAATTCCAGCGATTTGATTTACGGGTTAACCATTCTTCTGCTTCAGGCGTATCTACCAGGGATTTGAGTAACGGTTGCCGCGTGAAGAAATGCCCTTGATAATTGCAATGTACTTCAGGATGCAAACGTGCCAAGCGCATGAGCAGGGTTGTGCCTGAGCGAGCGTGGCCGAATATAAAGAATTTCTCGCGCGGAAAGAATTGTTTGATCTCGGCCACTTCTTCAGGTGTGATGGCGGGTATAGAGTTACGTTTACCTTTATTATGATCTCCCTTGAGCAGGATGCGAGCGGCTTTTTTGGCGCGGCTAATTATTTCCATTTAAATCCTAGCTTGTTTTATCTTTTCCAATTCAACATGACCAACCCAACCAGGCAAACCAAAATTCCAACGATATTAACCCAGTTCAACTTATCCTTGAACACAATAAGCGCCACTGGGACAAGGATGAGCGAAGCTACCACGTTAACTATTACCGCAGCAATACCGAGATTCCAGCCGGAGCGATAGACCAACAAGAATCCAAATTCGATACCCACAATGGCTACCGCGAGGAGAAAACTGGCCCAGTTAAGTTGCTTTAGCTCAGGAATTAGGCCTTTTTCAGCAGGAAAGAAAAAGGCAGTAAGGATCGTAATGACAATTGCAACTGCATATGTGACAAGAAGTGAAACTGGAAAGTTGACATTCGCAGGTGTACTTTTGGCGCTAAAATGATAGAGAGCACTGGATGCGATAGCAAGAGATATAGAGAAATAGAAGAGGAACATAGGTTTTAGACCAGTCATGATAACAACCCAGGCAAAAAATTAAATTGATTCAACTGCAGTGTAATTAATCAAATCCAATCGTTTCAGCTGTAATCGTAACACCTCGAGTTTGGCTAGTGTCTGTTAAGCAGATATCATACGGGGAGCTTGCCTTCGTAACTTCTGTTCCCTCAATTGATGCCCACGCCCAATAACATCCTGCCAAAACTGTCTTTTCCGGCGATGTTTTTGGACCAATGAAGAAATTATATGTGCCACATTCACCCTCGTCATTTTCTTGAAGCATTCCTAAAGCAAGGCTGACCCTCCCCTTTGATTTGTTGACAAGTCTAACCTGCACTGTTGTCCCCACCGGCTCAGATGGTGGTGGCTCATTACAAGGGTTGACTTGAGTGTTGGTTGGGATTGCTACATTAGAAGTAGGAAATGCCTGCGGTAATGTTGGGAAAGGCGTTGGCGGTTCTGCTAATGTTGGAACTTGTGTGGGTATGGAAGTGTTTGTTGGAAGAGCAGCTTGAGTAATTGCAACCGAAGTCAATGCAAGAGCTACCGCTGTACCTTGTATCTCTTCAACGTTTAGGGTTGGCTCAGGGGCGGGGCCACACGCATTTGTAGTCATAATTATGATTGCTGCAAAAAAAAAATATATTTTCTTCTTCATTTCTCTCTCCAAAAACTAATTTACATTACAAAAGTATTTTACATCTCTAACAATTCCAAAAGATATTTTACTGTTCTCTTCCCAGCTGATGCATCTGTATATGTGATTTCATCCTCAATAAATTTCCTGCGTTCGGTGGCATCCAGAGAAGGATTATTCAAATACAAGTTCAGTATATCTGCCAATTGCACTTCGTTCTCGGCTACGCGGCCAGCCTTTGCCCATCGAAAGCGTT
>CAZCPP010000646.1:0-1745 GCA_964500655.1 uncultured Anaerolineaceae bacterium
TTATTTTAAAGGGCTTACGCTAAATGGCTTAAATTTCGAGCAACATTTAAGTAAACTGGATGCTCTCGTAAAAAGTCGCGAATTCGACTATGGATGGCTAAGTAAAAAGGGCAGGGGTTACAACATCAACCAATTAAAATAGCAAAGGAGGGATCCAATGAAAAGATGGACTATTGTAATAGGTGTGGTGGTGCTTTTTATGGCGGCGGGATTTTTGGGCCAGACTGAAGCTAAAAGTCCGGATACTTTCGTGTTGGCGGATATCGGGACAGTGGCCACCCTCGATCCAGCCAAATGCTACGACAATGCCGGGTCGGGCAAAATCTGGACGATATACGAAACATTGATCTTTTTCGACGGGCCCCATACGGGCCAATTCGCGCCGGTGCTCGCCACGCAAGTGCCGACGGTTGCCAACGGCGGTATTTCCAAAGACGGAAAAACCTATACCTTCAACATCCGCAAAGGGGTAAAATTTCACCAAGGCGGCGATCTGACCGCCTCCGATGTGGCCTATTCGCTAAAGCGGGCCATGATTTGCGATCCGGCCGGCGGTCCCATGTGGATGCTCCTGGAGGCGCTCACCGGTGTGGGCAACACAAATAAAGGCGGCAAAGTTGTTGCAGGTATTTTTGAAAAAATCGATCAAAGTATCGAGGTCAAGGGCGAGCAGGTCATTATGCATCTGCCCAGCGCTTATCCGCCGCTTTTGGGTATTTTGTCCTATTCCGCCTCGGCCATCATTGACAAAGAATGGGCCATCGCTCAGGGCAGTTGGGACGGCAATATTGCCAATGCCGCCAAGTACAACAAACCCCCGGAAGGCAAAGAGCCGCTGCAAAAAATCGCCAACGGAACCGCTCCCTACAAACTGAAATTGTGGGAAACCTCCAAACAGTTTGTGTTTGAACGATTTGAGGGCTATTGGGGCCCGAAACCCAAACTGAAAACCGCCTTCATCAAATACGTGCCTGAGTGGAGCACCCGTAAACTGATGCTGCAGGCTGGCGATGCCGATCGTGTGCATGTGGGCAAATCCTTTCTGCACGAAGTCAAAGCCATGAAAAATGTTGTCGTTAATGAAGTGGATCAATTGGCGGTAACCGGATTCATGCTCTGTCAAAAGATCGATCCCACCGGTAATCCCAATATCGGCAGCGGCAAGCTGGATGGCAAGGGCATACCGCCTGATTTTTTTGCCGATATCAATGTTCGCAAGGCATTCCTGCATGCTTATGATCGTAAGACGTTTAAAAAGGACGTGTTAAACAATTTGGGCACCATGCCCTCCACACCCCTGGTCAACGGTCTGGCCTATAAAAAAGAGGTGCCGATTTATGAATTTGATCTTGAGAAGTCGGCCGAATACTTGAAGAAAGCCTGGAACGGTCAGGTTTGGGAAAAGGGCTTCAAGATGGCTATGGCCTATAATACAGGCCGGGAGGAGCGCGAAGCCGCAGCCATCATGGTGGCGGAAAATATTATGTCGCTCAACCCCAAGTTCCAGATCGAGATTCGCAATGTGGATTGGAAGGATTACATGACCGAAATTCGAGCCTACCAGCATCCGGTATTCATCATCGGCTGGGGTGCGGATTACCCCGATCCGCATAACTTCATGTACCCTTACATGAGTTCCAACGGTACCTACGGAAAATACATGGGCTATGATAACCCGCAAGTGGACCGCCTGCTGGCCGTGGGCATCGAAAATGTCGAGCCCCAAGCCCGTGCCGACGCCTATG
>CAZCPP010000647.1:0-1736 GCA_964500655.1 uncultured Anaerolineaceae bacterium
GCAGTTTGCAGTCTGAGCTTTCTATTCAGCCAATCACTGCGTAACATGAGTTAATTAAAAGCATGCAGTTTAATGATTATTAGGGTGCAAGACTCATTCCTCAAAGTCGGGACTAGGGCACTGGTGCATACATTTGCCGCAAAAATCGATAAATGACATTGCGTATAGCCCTTGGTCTGCAATGTGACGCTTGGCGTTAGCCTCGGTCAAGTTGGCCTGGGTGATTTCCTCCGGTGGGTCAAAGTGGGTTCGGCTGCCAGATCCCTTCGTAAATCCATCCAAACACCATCGACAGTGATTGTGGTCGAGAGCAGCGTATTGAAAGCTATGTTCACCCATCGAAAATTCTTGTACTACATTTTTGCTGATAGCACCAATTGGGCAGACCTCAACACACAAATGACCACATTGGGTAGGTTGACAGAGGTTCTGAGATCTCATAATCTCAGTCGCCTCCAGGGGAGCTTCGGTGATGATTGCTATAAGTCGCTGGCGTGCTCCAAATTCGGGCGTGAGAAAAATATTGCTCCAGCCAAAGGTCCCCAACCCAGCAGCCAAGGCTGCGTGCTTGATGGAAAGATCGCCTAAGTATCGACCTGTTTCATCCAATTCTTCCCAGTAGCGGTAACGAGAGAGGGCATAGGAAGGTGGGATGGGTAGGCTGCGATAGCCACGCGATTCGAGGATTTTGGCTATTTTCAACCCCACTCGCGACAACTCCCAGTTCAACTCGGCGAAACCAAACAGCATGTAGGGAGTCGGCAAGCGACCTGGCTCTTTATAGGTTCCCCAGACGTCGCCGATAGCACGAGGATAGCCAATACCAATAACGACTACCGTACGCGCCTGTGACATGTAGGTATTGGGGTGGGTCTTTTCCGGTCCTGAGTCAAAGAGATGTACAGGGGCAAAACCAACGATGTCGGCCCCGTAATTTTGTGCAATCGAACGAATTTCGTGCGAGAATTTTTCCATGAAACACCTTCTTTAGTCCTTTCGGTACTAATCCTAAATACGGACTACCCACCATTCTTCGATATATTCAGCACGAAACATTGACTTCATAGTGAAGCTGAAAATACTGATTATGTTTCTATCACAATTCCAGTATGTAGTTGTTTTAGTTTTTCGCCTAATATATTTTTTAATACTGGATATGCTTTCTGGCCAGTGCAATGTCCGGAATAAAACCTCTCGACTGGATAAGTTATCATTTTTCTTCCCAGATCTTCAATGTCACTTCTTCTACCTGCCATTGTGTTGAATACCGGTAATCCAATTAAATGAAATCCACCGAGAACAGCTTTTATTGAAATCCTTCCAAACTTTTTGTTCACTGTGTCAATTATATTCAAGATGCCGTTATGGGAGCAACCAGAGAGAATTACCAGACCATCATTTTCTTTTATAACCAAGACAAGCTCATGAGAAAAATCATCTTGCTGCCATGTGAAACCTCTTTTTACTTGTAAGTATTTATTCCCTTTTGGTTTCGGGTATGGAAAATCGATCTTAGAAATGACATGCACATCAGGTGAGATTTCAACATCCTTATCAATGAACCTGAAGCGTCCAGGATGAGATTGAAAAATACTCTTGTCTAAGCCAATATAGCGTTTAATAAACCACAAGGCTCTTAAATAACTTTCCTCATCAGGCGCGTTCTTAAGAATGATTTTGGCCTTTTTATTGTCTGTAAATAGGGTCTAAAACCCCTGCCTTTCAGGCAGGCCGTT
>CAZCPP010000648.1:0-1734 GCA_964500655.1 uncultured Anaerolineaceae bacterium
AGGTTTATAACCCTAACCTTTCGATGTGTCCACTAATTTAGGGGAACCTCAGTCAGAACTTATCTTTCACAGGGATATAACTGTGTTGCTCCATGGTGTGAATTTCGATAAAAAGTTTAACCTAACTATCTAATGGGGTCCATCCATGCCCTAACCTTCTTCCAGCGATTTTAATTCTCTAGTCAAGTGCATGTAATTGATCACTTTGACATCCGAACGCTGTTGCGTTTCATCCCCCGGGTAGACCACAAAACGTCCATAAGGAAACCGTGGCACAACTTTTTCAAAACGCTTAAGTCCTGTGAAGACATCCGACGCAATTGTCAACCCTGATTTTATTTCAATGGGGATAACATCCTGAGCGATTGTATACAATAGATCCACTTCGTTGCCGCCGCTATCGCGGTAAAAAAGCATATTGTTTCGTCTGCCACTGTTGTAGCGGTATTTCAATACCTCGGCGATGACCAGGTTCTCAAAAAAATTCCCTCGCAAGGGGTGGTTGCTAACGTGCCGCACCATTTCGATTCCACACAGCCATGCTGCCAGTCCGATATCGTAGAAATAAAGTTTCGGTGATTTAACCAAGCGCGTTCTAATATTGGCATGATACGGCTGCAGAGTGAAAACAATAAAGCTGTTTTCCAAAATTGAAAGCCATTGCCGGGCTGTCGGCTGGGAAATACCGGTATCACTGGCCAGACTGTTGAGGTTGAGAAGTTGCCCAATCCTTCCTGCACAGAGCCTGACAAAGGTTTGAAAGGTACGCAAATCTTTTATCGTAATAATTTGCCTAAGATCACGTTCTACATAAGTTTCAAAATAATCTCCGTAGGCTTGAGTTGGAGGGATATCCTGATCATAAATCCGGGGATAAAATCCGGTATATAAAAACTCATCGGTGGAGCGTGCCCCGAAAGTTAAAGCTTCATCTAAACTAAACGGCAGTAGTTTCAATAATGCTGTCCGGCCAGCCAGTGATTGGCTGATCGAATGCTGGGCGTCAAACTGATGACTACCCGTAACAATAAACAGCCCGTTTTGCTGACGAGCATCAATCATTACCTGAATATGGGAAAGCAGCTCTGGTACACGCTGGATTTCATCGATAACGGCCCCATCGTGGTATTGAACCAGAAACCCCTTTGGGTCTGTCTGAGCAAATTCACGGGTTACTGGATCTTCCAGATTGGCGTACGGCTTATCTGCAAAAACAGACCTGGCAAGGGTTGTTTTGCCAGATTGTCGTGGTCCGGTAATGGTCACAACCGGATATTTGCTTGCTATATAGGCAGCGTACTCGCCTAAAACACGGCGTATCATCTTTCATCCTTTTGCAATATCAAAATTATATCTTGACATTGCATTATATCGTATAATTGTTTAATTTGTCAACATATTTTATGGAAATTTTGATGGTCATAGAGTGACATCTCGACTATTAACTATTTATACGTCTCTTTCATGCAACGGTAGGGCAGAGCACAAATAGAAACATATGAGGGGAAGTCTAAGAATGGAAATATTTCTCTGCAATCTGTCTAAATCCCTCAAGTGAATTTCTTATAACCTCCTCATCCACACAATAGGCAATCCGGAAAAAACCAGGCATTCCAAAACCCCGTCCCGGGACAGTTAATATATTTTTAGACTGGAGTTCCTGAACGAATGCAACATCATCTACAGGAGCTTGAGGGAAAAGATAAAATGCCCCTTCCGGTTTAATAAAACGGT
>CAZCPP010000649.1:0-1727 GCA_964500655.1 uncultured Anaerolineaceae bacterium
GCTTTTTCGTTATAGCGCAACTATTGATAAAACGCTATTCTATGTAAACACAAGTTTTGAGTTGATGATTTTAAACCGAAATCGTAAGTATTTGGAGATAGGTTAAATTCACGATAGAAGGCAGAATCATACATTTTGGTTTCAAAGGCCGGAGCGCAATATATTGATTTCCCGGCCTCCATCCAGAGCCGCGGCTGAGGGTATGCCATCTGAGATGCGCTTTACATATCATTGGGGTTAAAGAATTTTACAGCATCTGACCAACATTGCAAGTATCGGGGATGATCGTTAGGCTTGTATTTCAACAACTATATCTTTTATTCTACAATCCAACCAGCTTAAATATTTTCTCATTTCTTTGGCATTTATTCCTGAGTCAGAAATCGAACTGAGCCAAGTTGATTCAAAAGCAAAATCATTCCTTTTTATTGAGTTGCATTCCATTACTCCTATAGCACGACGGACGGCTTGATATGTAGGAATTATCACTGAACCGTGTATTAGTGAAGGAATCAATTTTTTGCGTACACTTTGGAAATCATATATTCTTTTGGGCAAAATTATTATATCTGGCTTTATGGAATCTATGTCGGTCAACACATAATCCATGCTATATTTCAAGCATTTATATTTGTCCGCATAATCTATATTCGTTTTATGATCAATCGAGTATTTCCCAAAGTTTCCAACCGTAATTTCCTCGATAAATTCTTTTGGTTCATTTGAAAAAGTCTTGTCATAGCCTAACAATGCTAAGATGTATCGAGCTACTATTAGCAGTGAACCATTATTTATTGGCTCAATGTGAACAAATGGAAAATATTTATCATATTTTCGATAATATCTGTGCCGGTACCACTGTTCTTCTTCTAAACTATTTATCTCAGCATCTGGCCTGTCTCTGGTATATTTAAGATTTTCAGCACTTCCATAGACTATACATCGCACATTTTTCTTGTCGACTCTGTTTCCAACATGAGGTATTGGTGGGTAATATTGATATGCCCAATCTGGAAAATCATGGTGCCTAAAAACTGTTTTATATCCATCCAATAGCTTTTGTTCAATCTTATTGATACTCATATCATGCAATCCTCCATAAAAAGTTAACACTAAAGAATTAACAACACACTTCCTGAAAATACCTAACCAACTTTACCAACGCCAATGTATCCATTTTACAATATTCCGACAACCTGTAAATCAATCCTTCCCGCCGTGATTCTGATGTTTCAGGGTTAATAGCTTCCAGATAAGCTATTTGTGCTCCTCCGCCATCTTGGACTTCTTCTAAATTAGCATAATTCAATTCTGGCGCAACTGTTGGGAGTACACTTTTAATCGACCACGAACCTTTCATTTCAGGATGATAATAATATTCGCGTACAAGCGGTAAAAGATCAACCAAACGGTCCTTTATCTTGACCAGTTTTGGTGAAAGGTCAGGGAAAAACTCTCCGAGTCTATTCAAAACAGTATTTTCAAATACACCATAAACAAAAACAGGCCCTTTATTTCCAAGAGTGGTAATCAATTTTTCCGCCAATGGTCGCATTGGAGTTTTTTTAGTAATGTCCAAATACTCCTCGTGACGCAACTCACCAGATTTATCTTCAATATGACACGACCATTGATAAGGTAAATGCGTCTGATAAGGACGTGTGCCTGCCCAAATAGGGATTGGAGTCATGAGAGCTTCAAAATCCAAATAATAACGTGGATATGAT
>CAZCPP010000650.1:0-1718 GCA_964500655.1 uncultured Anaerolineaceae bacterium
TATCTGAACTTACACCCTTCTTACGATTGGGATGAAGGCAAAAGAATCGATCAAGGTTTTGAAGCGACGCAGAATGTGCGCGTTAAAGTCTGAAACTTAGATAACATGACTGCAATCTTAGGCGCTGCCACTTCCGCAGGCGCAAATCAGGCTGGGAGCGTTAATTTTACAATTGATGATCCTGAGGAATTGCGTGCTCAGGCGCGCGAGAAGGCCATTATTAACGGCCAGGAAAAAGCAGCAGCACTTGCAGCTCAGTTGGGTAAGAAATTGGGCAAATTAAAAGGCTTCGGAGAAGGTGGCTATGGGGTTCCCAGGTACGAAAAAGTTATGATGATGGATGCAGAAATGGGAATGGGTGGAGGAGGTCCTGTTGCACCGCCGTTGCCAAGTGGTGAGCAGGAGGTGAGTGTGAATGTGAGTCTTACATATGAGCTAAAGTAAAGTTTGTATTGGGGGTCACTGGTCACTGGTCGCTGGACAAGTGACTGACGGCTCCCAAAAATTCGAGTTGAATATTAGTAAACTAGTTGCGCAACTAGTTTACAGAATTATTGGAGTTTTCAATAAACTTCAGCCACCCCTCGACAAGCTCGGGGTGACATTAGTAAATCTCTTTAAGGTAGCATTCCTCACAATACACTTTCTCCGGTCTTTCGGGGGCATACGTTGTTTGAATGTTTTTACTGCATTTAGAGCAATTTCTTTCGAATAGCTTCCACGGATTTCTCATAGCAATTCTATCGATATAGCGTTGGTTTGGATGCCTGTGGGGAAGAGGTAGATTAGATTTTCTGTAGAAATCGAGCTCCCTTTTTATCACTTGGTATGGTACGGATGTGGCTTCGCATTTAATTGCCCAATTGAGAACGTCATCGGGAATATCAGAAATGTAATCAGGCAAGGCTGTTGCAGCAATGGTTTTTTCAACATTTGGATCAGGTGGCGTGTAGTCCGACCATCTTATGTTTTCGGCTTTAGCTTCCTCTTTTGTAAGTGGAAAGAATTCCGGTGCTCTGGATTGGTTATAAGCAAATGGAGAGTATTCCATTGGGAAAAACTCACCCCATTCATCAGTTTTCTGCATATGGTCGATGATCTTTGGAACAAGCTCGTTGTACTCCTCTTTGGAATATTGTTTATTCAGAATGCAATACTCCTGTTGATTTAAGCCGCAACTACCAAACACGTTTTTGCAGTTCTGAGTGCAGTCACAATAAAGTGCGTTGGAGTTATCGTATGTAAAGTGGCACGCGAAGCATTGGTATCCGTTGCTGATCGCATGGCATTCATACATCAGCTCTGCCCATCCAACGTGATAAATATCCAAACAATCTTTAACATCAATTACACTTTGGCAGTATCTGCAATCTTTAGATCCGATTATGTCGAAGCAATGCTGGCAGTTCTCTGTTTGGAACAAGAGGTCACCGCTGGAATCAAGTGATTGAATTTGGTAAATGGCAGGATGAATAGCATGCTCCTTTTTCATCTGAAGGTATTTGTTCTTGTATTCCTTTAGATCCGAGTATGACCATGGTAGCAATTCACTAATCTTATTTTCATATTCATCTTTGGTAAGTTGATTATTTTCAAAACAGTACTCTTTGTTTCTTAAATTTGAGCACAGGAAGCAATTCTTGCAATTCATGCAGTCGTAACAAAACCAAATATTCTGGCATCTCTTTGTAAATTCACTGAAGAATGCCTGATACGCG
>CAZCPP010000651.1:0-1710 GCA_964500655.1 uncultured Anaerolineaceae bacterium
CCTGAAATGGGTTTTGTCCCATCATACATCATTTCACTAATTCCGGTAAACTCTAGTAGATGTTGAAGTTGGTATAGATGCTGCTGTTTGGGTAAAAGGTAACCAAGCTTGATAGATCGCTGTTAAATTCACAGAGACTAAATCGAGAGTTGGTTCAACATCTTGAGAATTATCGGGCAAAAAGAGTGTAGCAAAAATACAACAAAGTGTTGCGATAGTACTAATTATCCCGGCAATGGCAAACTTACCCGAACGTGTCTTTCTTAGGTCTGCAAGCTGCTTGATGAGTATATTTATTCGTTGCATATGTCCAACTTTCGTTCATATTATTTCTATGGCAAGCTTTCACATGCACTCCCATCACTGTCACTATCTAATTTATGAACATCTCCACGGCCAATAGAAATACAGTAGTCGTAACAAGCTTGAGCACTCGCGTGAGATGAAAAATCAGCACAGTTATATTGGTTGCTACTGCAAGAGCAAGGGGTATCTCCCCCAGACGATGCTCGTGTAGGAACTGGGGCTTGAGTTGGGGGAGCAGTCCAAAAACCCAGTTTTGCATCCCTGGCCTGTTGCTCGGCTGTTTGAAATGTTGGGATACAGGTGATATCCGGGGGATAACTAACTGTATTTGCATAACCTTGAGCAACAAGTTCATAATTGACAAAAATATCATCTACTAGAACATAGCGGAGAAGGCGATTATATTTATCTGTTTCAGATACATCTTTGATAAGGGTGACTGTTTTACCTAAAACCATTTCGGAGTTCTTCGTTGATGCTTCAGCACCAAAATATTCAACTTGACTGGTGTTCTCCGGGGTATCCATGCCAATATAGCGAACAGGGTAGGTTATTCCATCCTGATCAAGAAGCACTTTGATTGTGTCACCGTCAACAACTTCAACAACCTTACCGGTTTGGGGTGGGTTGTTGGGGATGCAGGACGCGTTACTTATAGGTACAGTTTGAGTTGGAAGTGGTTGAGGAGTATCAGTCGGCCGAGGCGTATCGGATGGAAATCCCGTCGGTGTGTATTGTGGAGTGGGGGTTAGGGCGGAAAGTGTCTGGAGCTTTACGGCTATTAAGGTTTCCAGCGCAGCGGTATTCGTTACATTGACATCAGCTAATGGCTCAGCCGGAGATGGGGAAAAGATGCTTGAAATCGAAGATAAGCAAATGGATAATCCGCACAATGTAGCTATCACGCTTGCGCTAATAACCACGCAACGTGGTGCCTTTTTTCGCGGATTTTTATTCATTGTGCCCGCCTTTGTACTATTGTGAATAAGTGATCAATTGTATTACAAAACCGGGCTCATGTTGTGCTAAGATTACTCATTATTCCCCTGAATATAGAAAGGTAGAAGATGGGTGATAAAGCTAAAGTAATTTATGCATTCATTGACAGTCAAAATTTAAATTTATCTGTCCGAAAAAATATAAGGGATAGTGCGGGGGCAATAATATTCAGTGGCTGGAAATTAGATTTTAAGCGATTTTACGTTTATCTAAAAGATAAATATAAAGTTAAAAAGGCTTTTTTGTTCATCGGGCGTGTTGCTGGTAACGAAAAATTATACAAGTTTCTTAAAGACGTGGGATATGAAATTATCTTCAAACCTACTCTTGATTATACGGAAGGAAAAAAGATATTTATAAAAGGTAACGTAGACGCCGAGTTAGTACTTCATACAATGATAGAAC
>CAZCPP010000652.1:0-1706 GCA_964500655.1 uncultured Anaerolineaceae bacterium
GTTTCTTTCAACATGCCGGACTTGACCTTACCCAACTTTGGTAAATGTCAATAGGTGGTAATTGCATTAGCATGCGTAGTGTTCCTAACGAGTTGAGCATTATTTGCTTGGCCGCCTCCGTTAGTATTCATGGGAACCTTATGCAAGAATCCTGAAGTGTGCTTTACAATACTTCGAAGTTCCTTTTCAACGTTGGATGGTGGTTATATTATTTTTATTATGAGCTAGAAAATCAAAAAAAATCGTCAATAATTTAAGAAAGTGTTTGAACCTTATTAGTTGTTTTGCCGATTGAATTGGATGCTCTTTCAAGAAACATCGTTAGAATCTCCGATTTTCTTTGAATGGAATTAGATAGATTGAGAGAGTTTGAAAATGAATAGTTTCAAAACTTTTTATCATAAGTAGTAATAAAACTGATAATGTAATTGTTATTTGATACCAAGGGTGCAAAGGATTTTGACAGTGAAAAGAATGCTTGAAAAGCTTTATCGTTCCCCGTTGGGAATAATTTTTTCCGCGGTGGCAAGTTTGTATGCTCGAATACTATCACCATTTATGCTTTACGGTTTTTTTGATAAACCAACCGGAAAATTCAGGAAATACACGCGGATCAGTAATACTGTCAGTGTAATTAATAAACCCGCTATATCCATGGGAGATCATGTTTGGGTTTGGCACTATACTATACTAGATGGAACCGAAGGGTTGACGATTGGGGAAGGTTGTCAAATAGGGGCTTGGGTAGGAATATTTACGCATGGAAGCGAGATTTCAATCCGTTTATTGGGCACTCAATTTGTTCATGTTCCTAACGTTGAACGATTTGGATACACGCGTGGGAAAGTATCAGTCGGAGAGTATTCATTCATTGGCGCAGGTTCAGTAGTTTTGCCTGGTATAACAATTGGGAAAGGGTGCTTGATAGGTGCAGGGACATTGGTTGTACAGGATATTCCAGATTACTCTATTGTAGCGGGAGTACCCGGTAAAATGAAAGGATCAACTTTAGATCTAGATAAAAAATTTTTTGAAAAGAATGATTTTTCGGATACATATTACTCAAAAGAGGCATTAAACTTCATCAAAAAAGGAAACTTCGAGAATGAATAAATTTGAATCTCTTAAGGTGGGTGATTCGGCCATAGATAGCCGAAAAATCACAACAAAGACAATTTACGATTTCGCCCGCATCACGGGAGATTTCAATCCAGTGCACTTGAATGAAGAATTCGCATCTCAGTCCTATTTTCAAGGAACAATTGCCCATGGTATGTTAGTTGCTAGTTTGGTATCATCTGTCCTTGGCAATAAGCTTCCAGGTCCCGGAGCAATTTACCACAGCCAAACGTTGAAATTTATTGCTCCAGTCCGTCCGGGCGATGAAATAATAGCAACGGTTACTGTTAAGGATTTGAACAAAATGCGTGGTTATATTGCATTGGAAACCGTGGTAAACAATCAAAAAAAACAAATCGTATTAGAAGGAGAAGCAAAACTGATTATGGTATCTTACTTAAAACGCAGTGAGAGGTGAACACTTGGTATTGATACAGTGGATATTTATCATAATGTAACAAAAACCTATTATTGTCAATGGCTTATAAAAATTTTGGTGGCGGTTGAATTGAAGTGATGATATAGTAAGCATATGGTAACAGAAACAATCATCCATGTGTGTCGCCGCTGCAGCAGCACAAACATTG
>CAZCPP010000653.1:0-1695 GCA_964500655.1 uncultured Anaerolineaceae bacterium
TCCCGAGCGGGACTCTCACCCGCTGGTGACTTGCGCCCTCGTGGCGCACCAATATATTGTGGTCAGACATCGAACTCATCCTCCTGCGATGGCCCATTAGGCGCTTTCAATGTGGACCGAGGTTGGGGATCAACCATAAGTGCTTGCTGCACTAAACGATAGAAAAGCTTCCCTCTGGATTTAGACTTACGTCGATTAAATCGGAATGTGTACTCATCCAGGTAGTAGTCGAGATGAGATCTGCGTGCAGCCCCTTGATAAGCACTAAGAAGCCATCGTTTGAGAAGAGCAGCAATTAAATGAGGAAGTTTCAGGTCTATACTTGCCCACACCTCATGTGAATATTTGTCTTTTACGTTCGTATAACCACTCCAGTCGTCGGTAATAATGTGACTACCAAGCGCAATGCTCCGATTAAAGAAGTCGTCAATGCTACTGGCTGAGGCATCAGGTAGTTTGGCTAAACGTATTCGTCCAATACCATGCTCACCCTTGTCTTCAACAGCAATTAGCACAACAGCCTTCCCTGACGCACCTCGACCACGCTTGCCTTTCTTTCTGCCTCCAATATAAGTTTCATCCACCTGTATGGTGCCATAAAGTATATCTCGGCCAGGCCGAACCATGGCTCTACGTAGCTTATGGAGCCATTCCCATGCTGTATGGTAACTGCCAAGGTTTAACAGGCGTTGCAACCCTAGTGCGTTTGCTCCATACTTCTGATTGGTTATATGCCACATTGCCCTGAACCAAAGAGTTAGAGGCTTTCTTGCACCATGAAAAATCGTTCCAGCTGTAGCAGAGGCTTGATGCCTACATGCTCGACAACACTTGAGTCCTCGACCCATTTGCCAAAACTCAGAGCATCCACACATCGGACAAGCAAAAGCATCGCCCCAACGCAGCTGAATCAAATAATCAAGGCAAGCCGCATCTGTCATGAAACGACGTTCGAACTCAACCAGGGATTTCGGGTAATCTTCTTCCACGCCATAATACTACATATTGTGGCTGGTTGAGTCAAGTGGATACCCCGTATAAATAAAATTCCCCAGGGATATGAATGCGCATCCTGGGGAATTTTTTTGTTTAGGTTAGAGGTATTTAGCCACCCACAGCGTTGCTTGTAATCGATTGGACACGGCGATTTTTTTATAAATGTTGTAAATATGCGTCTTAACCGTATGCAGACTAATGAAAAGATCGTCGGCGATTTCTTGGTTCGTAGCCCCGGAAGAGATTTCGACCAGGATTTCTTTTTCTCTGGATGTCAAAGGAACCGTGGTTTTCCCTGGTGACTTAAATGAAGATCGGGCTTCTAAAAGTAACTTGGATACCGTTTCGCGTGGATACCACAATTCTCCTTTTAGAATCGCTAGAATTCCCTTCGAGAAAATTTCAAGCGGCTCATTGAGATAAAAAATTCCACGAATACTTCGCTCAATCGCTTCGCGCTCTAGACCCCTGTTTTTTTCGACATTAAAAACCGAGATCAGCTTACGAGCAGGGTTCAGGTCGGTGCCGATACCGAGCTTGGTCCATATTTGATCGGGATCAAACCCCATGCAGTCAAATAAAAGGAGTTGCTTTGCGTCAGAATCTTCCGGTATGGCCGGAATGTCTCCTAACGTGGGACTTGAAGTGATTTCTAATCCGGTTTCCTTTTTCAAGAAAGAGATAATAAGCTCATTCTGA
>CAZCPP010000654.1:0-1693 GCA_964500655.1 uncultured Anaerolineaceae bacterium
CCCGCATTGCTCTCAAAGTTGTTAAAGTGCTATTCTCTCCGACAGCCTGCTAGGGAGGATGCAAAGTCTTTGCCTTTGGCCGGGCCAAGTGCAACCTTCATTTCTTCGCGCTGTACATCGCGAGCAGACCAATCATTGAAGATCGTATAGCCAAAGATATGATCAAGGGCATCTTCGGGTTGGATGTCAACGCCAGGTTTACCGATGACGGCTGCAATCTCCAGTTCGTAGTCTAGGGCTTAGGTGTATGTCGGGTATGGGATCTCTTCTTCCGGCCCGAAGATCGAGTTGGGATTGGTGAAGTAGAAGACCGGAAATTTGTACCAATTTTTAGGCACATCCCGTCCACGGTTTTTATTGGCTGTACTGACATGCTGCTCGAAGGCGTAGAAGTCTCGCAGGGTAGGGGGACGTGGTATGGGGGAGTGCAAACGGGCTTCATCCAATGGAAGCAAATTTTCGTGCGCCGTGTTGCGGACGATCTCCAAGCCTTTGTCGCCGGATTTAATCAAATCCAACATTGAGTGGAATGGCAAGGGCAGAATTCCCTCATCCGTTAGCAATCCTGGACTGGCGGTTGATCCAGAAGCTGAAAAAGTAACAAACTTCATTACAGGTTGCCGCGCCGTTCTTGTTCCAATTCAATAGATTCAAATAAAGCTTTGAAATTGCCTATACCAAATCCTTGCGAACCATGACGCTGGATGATTTCAATAAACATGGTAGGGCGGTCTTGAATGGGTCGAGTGAAGGTTTGCAACAAATAGCCTTCGTCATCTCGGTCTACCAAGATTCCTAAATCATGAATGGCCTTCAGATCTTCCTTGATCTCCCCAACGCGATCTAGCAGAGCCTCGTAGTAGGTATCGGGTACGCGCAGGAATTCGATACCATTCTTGTGTAATTTTTCAACTGTAGAGAGGATGTCACCGGTCAAAAGTGCTACATGTTGTACGCCGGGTGTTAGATAGTATTCAAGATATTCTTCGATCTGACTCTTGCGACGACCTTCAGCAGGCTCGTCGATGGGGAATTTAACCCGTCCGTTACCGTTTTGCATAACTTTTGACATCAGTGCCGAATATTCGGTTGAGATATCTTTGTCGTCGAAATGACGCAACAGGCGGAAACCCATTACCTGGTGGTAGAAGTTCACCCAATGGTCCATTATCCCAAGTTGTACATTGCCAACAATATGGTCTGTGGCCACTAATCCGATAGATTTGGCCTCGCGCTTGAGGGGTTTGTAGGAGGGAGCAAATGGTCCGTTGTAATCAGAGCGATCCACGAAAACGTGCTGTGTCTCGCCATACGTGTAAATTGCGGCAGTGCGAAAAATCCCGTGTTTATCTTTTTCTTCGCGTGGCGCCCAAGCAGACTTTCCGCCGCGTTCGGTAGATTCTTTCCAGGCTCGCTCCACATCATCTACTTCCATGGCGATAACTTTAACACCGTCGCCGTGCACTATGTGATGGGCGGCCACTTCATTAGTTGGGCTATACGGTGCAGAAACAACAAAGCGAATTTTACCGGCCTGTAGTACATAAGATGCAAATTCGCGATTTCCGGTCTCTAGACCAGAGTAGGCGACAGGTTTAAACCCGAATCCTTTCCACCAATAATACATGGCATGTTTGGTAGTAACTATTTAGCCATTGAGATGGTCTGAAAAGACGGGCGATAGGGTGAACCA
>CAZCPP010000655.1:0-1692 GCA_964500655.1 uncultured Anaerolineaceae bacterium
TTGCATCAGACGAACGGAGTGCGCCTGTTCTTTGATTTATGCACCAAAGCTATTTGCTATTATTGTATTATGGAAACCCAATCAGAGCAATTTTGCCCGGTATGCAAGCTTCTCGTCGAGCCGAACGCAGTGCATTGTTCAAATTGCGGAACGGTCTTATTCGGAAGTTACGATCATCCTTCCACTACAGCCCAGGTAGGCGAGGAGGAGGACCTCCGTGCACTGGTCGATTCAGTCCTGATTGAGAAATCCCAGTATCCTGAAAAAGGAATTGCTGTTTATCTGTTCTCAGATACCACAACGCCGATTTCCACACAACTTGAAGATGAGTTCATTCTAGGCCGAAAAACGGGAATTACAAGCCCGGTGAGCAAAACCATCGTACTTGATCTGGAATCCTACAACGGTTACTCACTGGGTGTGTCGCGGCGACACGCACTCATCCGCAAAACCGAGAACGGTTACGAAATTCTCGATCTAGAAAGTACGAATGGATCACAAGTGAATGCTGTACGCATGACTCCCAAACAACCTTATAAACTGGAAAACGGGGCTGTGATTCGGGTTGGAAATCTATTTCTATTCGTTGTGTTCCGCTCCAAATCTCAGGATAGTGACTCGTAATCGAGATCACCGTTATTAGGAATACAGAAGTGATATTTCCAAGGGATCCACGCTCTTCACCAGAAATCGTAAGAAACCGACAACGCACCCTCCTGCCAGTATGGCTGGGAATTATGAGTGTGGTCTGCCTGGGATTGTTTGGAATCGCTTTAGCCCGGGCTGGCACCCTGCCCGTGGATCTCCCGAGCAATTCGGAGGCTACCACGATAGCGCAGAACGATGAACTCTGCCAAACCCTGATAGAGAATGCTATACAAGCTTCCCAGGATCAATGTGAGAACATTGGGCCGAATAAAGTTTGCTATGGCAACATTACTCTCAAGGCCGAACTTCATCCCAATGTGAACGAGCGTTTCACTGAACGAGGCGATGTGATCTCAATTCAAAACTTGCTGCGTCTGTCAGCCTCACCGCTTAATATGAACACCAGGGAGTGGGGGGTGGCGATCTTCAAAGTTATGGCCAATCTTCCCGGTTCACTCCCGGGTCAAACAGTGACCATGGTGGTATTTGGTAACACTGTGCTCGAAAACAGGTCTGATACCCTGGAAGCATTCTATTTTTTCAGTGAATTAGGGCGCATTGTTTGCGAAAAAGCACCCTATGATGGACTGCTGATCACCATGCCGGATGGTGCCGGTGTGCAATTCAACATCAATGGCACCGACCTGACCTTGCAAGGTAACGCCAGCCTGACTGCTACCAAAAACGCCAAAATGGTTATCGCATTGTTCAGGGGTGTGGCCATTGTCAAATCAGCGGGCAGGGAACAGACCATCAAAGCCGGAGAGAAGGTAAGCGTGCCGTTAGGTGGAGAAAACGGTGCCGAGGCAATTGGCGCTCCTTCATTACCCGCACCGGTATCACCTGATGATTTGGACAAGGGCGAATTGATATCTGGTCTAACCGATAACGAATTGTATGATGAACCAGGTCAAGAGCCACCGGTAGATGATGTGTATGAAGATACAGGGAAACCCGAAGACGATGGCGATAATCCAAAAGACAATTTAGGATAGTCTCCCTATCAAATGTTGACAGGTGGAACAGGGAGAGTAGTCAATAGTT
>CAZCPP010000656.1:0-1680 GCA_964500655.1 uncultured Anaerolineaceae bacterium
GTTATTAGCAACGCTGTGCATTTTGTTAATAGAAAGATTGCGTTTGCCTGGAACACGTGAGTTTTAAATATCAAAGGGTTAGATCTATCCTGTATCTATAAATCATAAATGTTAGAACTAATAAACATTCACAAAACATATGAGAAACAATCTTTACTCTCTGGTATTTCCTTTACTGTTGAGGAGGGTGAGGCAGTTTGCCTGCTAGGTGCTTCGGGCAGCGGAAAATCTACGCTGCTACGCATCATCGCGGGATTGGAGCAACCTGAAAACGGACAGGTGCTTTGGGATGGAACAGACTTGGCAATCGTACCTGCCTACGAGCGCAATTTTGGATTGGTTTTTCAGGATTACGCCTTGTTCCCTCACCTGACTGTAGGGGAGAATGTAGCTTTTGGTTTGAAGATGAAAAAACTTCCAAAAGATGAAATCAAAATGCGCGTAACCAATTCGTTGGAACAGGTCAATATGGGTAAATTTGCGAATCGCAATGTAACAGATCTTTCAGGTGGTGAGCAGCAGCGTGTAGCGTTGGCGCGGGCGCTGGTACCCCGCCCCAGGCTATTGATGTTTGATGAGCCTCTGGGTGCATTGGATCGTGTCTTACGCGACCAGTTGCTGAATGAATTACGAGTGATTTTACATGCAAGTAGGGTTCCGGTAATTTATGTTACACATGACCAAACTGAAGCCTTTGCAATAGCTGATCGGATTGTATTATTGCATAACGGTCAGATTGTGCAAGCAGGCACACCTACGGAAGTTTTTTCCAAACCTACTTCCAAATGGGTGGCGCATTATTTAGGGTTGGGAAATATTATCGATGGGAAATGGCTTGGTGAGGGACAAGTCGATACATCGCTTGGGGTGTTGGATGTGAATGGGGAAGTGGAAGCAAGTAAGGGCGATCCTGTTGCGTTGTTGATCCGACCAGAGCGAGTTGTAATAACGAATTCCAAAAACGGCTTGAAGAGCCGTGTAGTTGATGTCGTCTTCCGGAAAGATAAATATCTTGTGAGAATGGATAATGGCCTATATTTTCACTCGTCCACGGTACCACAAGTCGGAGAGGAGATACTTTTCACGGTGGAGGCTGAATGCCTGGGTTGACGGATATTACCGTCCTGAAACTTGATTTGGATGGTGAAGTGACCTGGCAATATGAAGGGCGTGTATTAAAACGAGCAGCAAAATACATTATGCTGGAAGCCTTTTTCGATCGGGATGATTTGCCCCTTGTAAATGTATTTCTAAAACGCAATGATCGTTTTGTGGAGACATATTTTTCAGACCGTTGGTATAACGTATTTGAGATCTATGATCGGGATGATGAGAAATTCAAGGGTTGGTATTGCAATATAGGTTTCCCGGCTGAATTAGGAGAGGATAAAGTCTCTTACATAGACCTGGCGCTTGACCTATGGGTAGCACGGGATGGCACGCAGACGGTTTTGGATGAAGAAGAGTTTTTGGCTTTGTCGATAGATGAAAAGACTCGTATACGAGCGAGCTCTGCCCTAGAGGGATTAAAACGGGATTTTATGATGAAGAAGCCCCCGGCGTAGCGCCGGAGGCTAGTTTTTCTATCAAGGCTAATTTGAGTTATAAACCTAATCCGGAAATGATCTGGTCGCCGAATTGCCAGCCTAGCAGATTGTCGGAGAGCAATCTGAGACAGAG
>CAZCPP010000657.1:0-1680 GCA_964500655.1 uncultured Anaerolineaceae bacterium
GCCATCCGCAAACTAGCCCGGGAAGCTGTCGAGCTACAAATCTGGCCAGATGAAGTGGCGGCTGCTTTTGCTTCCGTTAAGAACATCCCCCAAAGGGGCAAGCGTACTGGCAATTGGCTTTCCCTTGAACAAACCCAGAAGTTGATCAACACGCCTGACACTTCCACGAACATTGGCCTGCGGGACCGAGCAATGTTGGCGGTTCTGATTGGCTGTGGGATCCGGCGTCAGGAATTAACTAAACTGAAACCGGAACAACTCCAGTTACGTGATGGCCGTTGGGTGATCGCTGACCTTGTCGGAAAGCGCAACAAAGCTCGTACCGTTACTGTTCCTACTTGGGTCAAGCAAGCCATTGATGCTTATGTCGAAGCTTGCGATATTCAATCAGGCCGGCTCTTTCAGGCCATGAGCAAAAGCGGGAACATCCAGCACGAGTATGTCTGCGGCGAGACCGTTCGAGACGTGGTCTATAAATACGCCCAACAGTGTGGCTTCAAAATTTCTCCCCACGATCTGCGTCGAACATACGCTAAGTTAGCTCATAAGAACGGCGCTAAGATTGATCAAATCCAACTCAATCTAGGGCATCATTCCCTGGCGACTACCCAAGTTTACCTTGGCAATGAACTGGACTTGAAGAATGGGCCAGGAGATTTCTTGAATATCAATATCAATTAGTGCTAATAGCCTCCACAATGCGAGATTCTACCTGCTGTTCGCCGTTTTGTGTCTCATTCTCACCCAACTTTACGTATTTGATATTCGCTCCCAACCATTCTTCAGCTTGCGACATACCACATAAGTTACACACCAATCGAGTTTTGGCAATGTCAGCAATTTTATGACCATCTAAGTATTGAAAGGTTTGGTGATTTACTAGAAATAAAATGATTTCCGAATCTTGTACTGCCCGCTCTAAAGTGCGGGCAGTTGCGAATCCATCGAAGGTCATATCGACATTGTTAGGTTCAAATGCACATACTTTCGCACCCTTTTTTGATAGAAAGCGACACACTTCTACAGCTGGGCTTTCCCGCAAATCGTCCACATCAGGCTTATAGGCTAAACCCAAAGCCGCAATGCGTTTATCTGCTACCGATCCACCTATAGCTTTTTCGATAAGGTCAACCACATATTCTGGTTGGTAGTCGTTCACCTGGCGAGCCTGGCGAATTAAAGAGGCTGTTTCCGGTACGGCTTCTACGAGGAACCAGGGGTCAACACTGATACAGTGCCCACCTACACCAGGACCTGGTCGTAAAATATCTACACGAGGGTGGTAGTTTGCCAGCTTGATAGCTTCCCATACATTGAATCCAATTTTTCCTGCCATTCGGCCAAACTCATTTGCCAAAGCGTTATTGACGTCCCGATAGGTGTTCTCCATCAACTTGACCATTTCTGCGGTTGTGGAATCGGTGAGTAGGATGTGCCCTTTTACGAATATAGAAAACAAGTCCTTACCCATTTCGGCTGAAGATCGGTTTATACCCCCAATCACACGAGCATTTTCAACTAATTCCACCAGGATTTGACCCGGCAGCACTCGCTCTGGTGAATAAGCGAGATAGAAATCTTCACCCGCTTCCAAACCAGTGCATTCCAGAAGTGGTCTTACCAAGACAACCGTTGTTCGAGGAGGACAGGTCGATTCGAGAATAACCAAATTGCCAGGGC
>CAZCPP010000658.1:0-1639 GCA_964500655.1 uncultured Anaerolineaceae bacterium
TAAGAACTCTCGCCGAACCCACCCGGCTTTTTCCGCAATTCCGGAATCAGCAATCCAATTCGCAACGACCAAGACATTGGCCATAAGGAAGATAATCCCAACCAATCCCAACACAATGATTTTTCGTATGGTCAAACTCATCACATATCCTTTCCAAAAAGTCAATATTTACCACCACCCACGATAGCGCATTTGCATACAAGAGCGCAAGGATTTTCTTTCAAAAAAATGAGCCAACTAACATAAGTCGAGCGCGGGCGCGCACTTGCAAAAGATCTTTTTTGAAACTCTGTTTCCCAAACAGCCAAATTTATAGTTGTGTCATGTCATTTTGAACGCAAACCATCATGTGTCTAAATGATTACACGAGCTGGACAATACAGTGCATAATTGTTGAAAGACCCGACATGCTTGTGGACCCTGGCACTGCTAGTCAGCTTGTATTCGTATGCTCGCAATACCAACCGCCCTGTTCGCACCCACCTCGAAGAATTTGCTGAACTTGATGAAGCAGGAATTGAAATGCACTACAAAGATCTGCTGCATACGAGAAATGCATAGTTTTCAACAGATGGCTACTTGATGGAATTCCTCTTTCCCATAATCTCTCTACTGTCACATCGCAGAAATTGGCATATCAGACATTCAGCGATTGCCACGTGCTCAAACATCGGAGGAAAGTGGGCCTCTGACGCTTTCTCAGCGTTTCCTGCAATTCAGCGTGTGCAACCAGCCGGAGATTAGTTGAAATCTGGTTGAGAGTCTGCTATGATGAGACCTGAAGCGTTAAGGAGTATTTCAACGACGTGTGTACGGAGCATAGTTGCTCGGAGAAGAATCCTAAGCTGATAGGAGTATCACACTGGACAAGAATGATTTCACCCACAGAAGGGGGGGTAGGGTCGCCCGAAAGTCGGTTGCCAGCGAGGTAGGCGTAATAGTTGAGGGCCCAATAGAACGTCGGGGCCAAACATGGTTTAGGGTTTTCATCGGCGGACATATCGAGAACATCCCTGCTGAGGACTTGCGTCCTGTGGGGGACGGAAAGGATCCCAAGGAACTATTTGTCAATAGGGCTTTCGGTGATGACAAGTCTTTTTCACGTCTTCTCACCCTCGCAAGGATTAATGAGCCTGTTCGCGACACACTGTACAGTTATCAGGCGAGCCGTACAGATCTGCACGGTTATCAATATATACCGCTGTTGAAGTATCTCAACTCTCAGTTCGGCAGAATCTTAATTGCAGATGAGGTTGGATTGGGCAAGACCATAGAGGCAGGATACATCTTACAAGAAGAACGGGCCAGACAAGATCTTCAGCGTATCCTGATTGTTTGTCCGGCATCTCTAAGGGTCAAATGGCAAAACGAGATGTATCAGCGTTTTGGTGAACAGTTTGAAATCCTTAGAGCACCGGATGGTCGCCGAAGGCTCCCGTCCCAGAACGAACGGGACCCACGCTATCAAAGCCTTTTTGGAATTGTCTCCTATGAGACGGTCAGAAGCAAAAGCTTGCGAGAGCTTCTTGCGACGTTTCCACCAAATCTTGATTTCCTCATTGTCGACGAAGTCCACCATTGCAGAAATGTAACCGTTCACAGGGTGTAAATATGGATTATGGGCCTAATAATGATGGGA
>CAZCPP010000659.1:0-1595 GCA_964500655.1 uncultured Anaerolineaceae bacterium
GGCACTATATCTGCCATTCCTACTCATAAATCACCGCAATCTGTGATTTACTGAAATTGGGAAGCGTTCCATAAGAATCAGTTATAAGGGTCAGGGAAGCATATCTACCCCAACTTTCATTCTCCCAGAAGAACTGGGTATGGAAGGGTATGCGTTGCTCGCCTCGCCAACACTTTATTCCGGCCAAACTGTAAAGACCAGCTTCTGTTCCGACCAGCCCACATCGATAAAACTCTTTATCACGGTTTACAACAAAGATGACCAACTCGAAATAGTCCATGGTCCTGATAATCAACTCTCAGCAGAATCAAGGAACAAGTTCGAATGGACTATCCCCGATACCCAGAGCCAACCCATTGCCGAGATTGGCATCAAATGTGCAGGAGCATCAGGAAACGTCTATTTGGATTACCTGACCTGGGATGGGGAACCCGATGTGGTGCTGACCCGCCCATTAGGGTTCAATGGGCACAAAAATCCACCGTTGGTGTGGCGACAGGCCTGGGTGGACGCTATGGACCTGTGGGAAGTCAAATGGCCGCAACCTTACCGGCTTATTCAAAATGAAGGTTGTGGATTAATTATGCAGGGCACTCTAGAATGGCAAGATTATATTGTCGAGGCTGATATTACACCCTTGTTAATTGACGCCGCAGGGATCGCTGCTCGGGTGCAAGGGTTGAAACGCTTCTATGCCTTGCAGTTGGTCAAGGGCGAGAAAATTCGTCTGCTCAAAGCCTTGGACGGCGATAACATCCTGGCTGAAGCTGATTTCGATTGGGACGCCAACAGTACATACCAGCTAAAACTCCAAGTTTCAGGTAATCATATCCTCGCCTGGATAGATGATGAACTTCAATTCGATTTGGTCGATGATTGTAAACCGCTAACCTGTGGTGCCGTCGCCTACACGGTTGAACGGGGTCATATCACCAGCCAGGCGATGTGCATAAAACCAGCCAAAAAATAAGTTCCTATGAAACCCATTCAGCATAACAATTCTTCGTATTATTTGTCGTGGGATGAAATGAATCATTCCACATCACTCAATATCTTGGGAGATATTTCAGGTTTTCAGGGTGAAATGCAAGCTCGAGTTTTCGCCTGCCCTCTGACCCCTGAGAATGCCGCTGCTTTGAGAGAGCGCTTGCCCTGGCTGAAGCCGCAGTCCCTGGGATTAGCCACATCTTTTGGTTTTGGCGATCGTCTGGGTTTGGCAACCCCAGGCCACATTGCTGCTGTTCGGGGGACCGGTATTGCACCAATCTTCGCACAACAGTCTGTACGCGAGAACCATCGCACTGGCCGAACGCCCCAAACCGTCCTAGACGACGCCATGTGGACCTTGTTTGAGTTAGACTGGCGCGACCCTTGGGGTGCAGATGCAGATCACGTCAAGGAAATCAGTGATCTGCCACCCTTCATCGAGGCGGGCTATTCATTCTTTACCATTGACCCCAACGAGTATGTCGATAACGCTGGTCACTCCGATTCAATCAATACGCTGCGGACCAAAGTGGCCAACCAGCCCTGGGATTCTTTGGAAACAACCATGGAGGACTGGAACAAACATTACTTACAGAAGCCCTTTGAGC
>CAZCPP010000660.1:0-1571 GCA_964500655.1 uncultured Anaerolineaceae bacterium
AATCCAAATTATGCGGCACTTTTCCCAAAAAGCTGTTCCGCATGCCCATTTGCCAATTTTCTTCTGTTCAAAGTAGAATTTTGTTTTGAAAAAGCCCAAAACATCATCAGACCGTTCCAAAACCTGCTTGAATCCCTTTTTTCCGTGCATTTTGAAATCACCTTTCCTGCCAGATCTTTGCAAGCCATTTCTCAGTGCATGTCACCTCAGTACTGCCAGCCAAGCACAGCCCGGTAATGGTGCCCCAACGGAAAAGCTGACGCAACATGCACATGCCAATACCTGGCGTGGTAGACGATTCGAGCGCCCGCCTTCACCAACCGCATGATGACCCATTCAATGGATCGGCGTGTGTCTTCACCCAACAAATAGAACCGGCGGATCAGATGGAGCAGGTTGTATGCGAGAAAACCCATTTTCAGCCTGGCTTCGTTCGCCCCGAACCTGTGGCAGCTCGTCTTGTCCCAGCGCAGGGTGTTCTTGCCTTCCTTGATCCTGTTTTCAACATCCCCTCGCCCGTTGTACACCTTGACCACTTTACTCGCTGCAAGCCTTGAATTGGTCACAATGAAATAGTACAGGGGAAACAGTTCCCCAAAATGCCATTCGATTTTGGCGACTACCCGCCGGGATTTGTCCCAGCTCCCCGCCTGGTATTCCAGGTCCACGTACTTGACCTGCACCCCACTTTGTGGTGGGCGTCCAGCGGGTCTTTTAAGATGCGGATTGATCAACTTCGTAAGCACGGCGTTTCCCCGCAACCGGATGAAATACGTGATCCGGTTTGCTTCGCAATATTCGTAGGTGTCCGGGTCCGCAAATGCCGAATCACCCCGCAGACAGAACAGTTTGAACTTTTTCCTGTACCTGGTGACGATGGGCTTGATGAGATCGAGAGTTCCATTGGCTGAATGGACATTGCCCGGTCGAAGTTTTGCTGCAAGGCCGTCACCATCACTCGTGAAACAGAAAAGCGGATGAAAGCAATTCTTCCCGAAATGCCCGTTGTAAGCCATTTGCTCCTGGTTCCCATGCGCCGGGTCTTCCGTGGAGTCCACATCAAGGATCAGGCGATTCTTGTTTTTCTTTTTCAAAAGTGCATCCGTTGACCGGGTGATCATAGCGTTGAGAGCTTCCTGCCCGGAAGCAGTCCCGAGAATATCATTCTCAAGCCGCGACATCACCGACTGACTGGCTCCGAACTCGTGCCCTTTGTCCAAAGCAAGACGCAATGCCGGGTCACCCCTGAGATGGTCGGCATCGTTGCAGTCTTCATAACCCGCCGCAATCTGGTACACCCGCTGCCGTATCATCTGCTCGAACGTATGCTTCTTGTGAGGAACGGACCTTTCGTCCACCAAACGGTGGCAGCCCCTTTCGATGATGCCAAATCGCTGGTCGACTTCCCGCATCAGAAGGAATCCCGCATCCGATGTAATCTTTGCACCGGCGAAATCAATGAAAATGGACTTGTTGAAATCCGGTCGAATTGCCTCTTTTTGTGCTTCACCATTTCCGAGCATCGCTTGAACCTCCGACTTGATTGATATTTCTTTTTATATCAATTAGTT
>CAZCPP010000661.1:0-1564 GCA_964500655.1 uncultured Anaerolineaceae bacterium
CATTCGACATACAAAGCTATCGACTTCCAGTCGATAGTAGTTTACTCTAATAACAAAGCGTTCTCAGAAACCATGCCTCAAAAATGGCTGCAACGTACTCCGGCTCTGGCTGCTCTCTTGACTGACCATATTTGGACTGTAAAAGAACTATTGACTACTCTCCCTGTTCCACCTGTCAACATTTGATAGGGAGACTATCGAAAATTTGAAATTGAGACAATGGCAGAGAATCCTCACAAAAAAGTTTGACGGGGCTGGATATATCGTTGCCCTCGGTTTTTTATTTCCTCAACAAGCATTTGCTGGTCGTGTTATCCCACCGACATGCATAACCATAATTGGTACAAGATGAACTTTTGGTGAACTGACCACAATCGATTACGCAGCTTTTGGTGTTGAGTTTAAGCACTGCGCAGCCTTGATCCACCTCTTGCGTTTCTTGTGTGCAACAGTTCTGAAGGTTGTTATAGTTGTAGCCAAGCGGGCATTGTGAAGCTTCTTGCTCAATTTCCAGCCCAGAACAGGCCGAATCGCAAACCTTGAGTTCGAAATATTGGGCCATTGGGCCGGTACAGGTTACCATCCGTTGGCCATCTTTCACCCCGGCCTCTGAACACTGGATGTGTTCGTGCAGCACTTCGTAAGTTGCGCTGTCATTGAGAAAGATCAAATTATAGGGACTTTTTTTTATGCAAAATGCACTGCTTTGTTCAGCAATCGGATATTGACATTGGGATTGACTGGGAGTATCTGAAAGCTCACAGATAGGCACGGGTTCGGTAGGCGCAGCAGGTACGAGAGTGACAAGCTTGGTTGCGGTAGGGACAGGAGTTTCAGTGGGAGGCAGGGGTGTGACGGTGCTGGTTGCGGTAGGGGAAGGGGTCGAAGTCCCGGTAGGTGTTGGTGGTACCGTATCACTGGTTGATTTTTGAGCCAGGGTTGTGAAAAAACTACAAGCCGCGATAACCCCAATTAAAAACAGGCTGATTTGCATTATTGAATAAGAAGTTTTCTTCATGTAACCATTGCCTTGATAATTGTTGCCCAATCCATTCTCCTGACATTTAATTAAAGTAAGTACTCAGGATTATACAAAATCGCACCTCGAATTGCCACTCGGAAATCAGCATGTTTGGGAAATGTTGAATAAGGATATAATCGCTAATATATCAAAGTGAGAGTAAACAATGACCTACTGGCGACTTCATTATCATCTGATTTGGGGAACATTTGAACGTCAGCCGTCCATTTCACTTGAACGGGAAAAGATGATTTATGGTGTGTTTTATCGAAAAGCAGATGAATTAGGATCGAAAATTCACGCTGCCGGAAATGTGGATGATCATATCCATATGGTGGTATCTATCCCACCGAAAATCTCAGTTGCGGATTGTGTTCGTCATCTCAAAGGCGCCAGTGCATTTGCTGTCAACAAAATGCCCAATAGTGATGGGAACTTCAAATGGCAGGCTGGGTACGGCGCGTTGAATGTCGGAGAGCACTCCTTGGATACCGTTATGGCTTATGTGGCCCATCAAAAAGAGCATCATAAGGACAGATCGTT
>CAZCPP010000662.1:0-1521 GCA_964500655.1 uncultured Anaerolineaceae bacterium
GATACCGTAAATACACTGGCAACTTCTGATTTTAGTAGGTAAGGTAGCGCTGCACGGATCATGCGTACGTGGCTCATGAAGGATAACTCCACCGCCTTTTCCCAGGTCGCTTCATCATGACTTTCGAACGGCCCTGGTGGGGGACCACCTGCGTTAGTAACCAGTAAATCCAACCCACCCATGGACTTTGCCGCCTCGGCGACAAGATTTTCAATGATATCCTTCTCACTCACGTCACCCGCTAACCCCTTAACCTGTGCGCCGGTTTCAGCAGTGATCTTTTCTGCTGCTGCCTGCACCTTAGACGAATTACGGCTGTTGATGGTCACCTGACAGCCTTCTTTTGCAAGCGCCAGTGCGGTGGCGTAGCCCAATCCACGTGATGCGCCGGTGACCAAAGCGCGTTTGTTTTTAAGTCCTAAATCCATAATGCCTCCAATTTTTCTGTCGTAGGGGCGAAGCATACCCTTTCGGGCACGGGAGCTTCACCCTTACGAAATTATCTCAATCCTATCATCGATCACATCCCCATCTGTCCAGTTGCTTTCGACCCACTTTACAACCGTTTGCAATGAGCGTTGAATTTGCTTCGCATCGCTGTTGACCAACGCACAGGCGATGACCGCCTCTTTCCACATGTCCTGCCTGTCCATCTCTGCAACTGATACGTTGAACTTCTTGTGCAGCTGGTTTAGAAGCGGTTTGAGTCGGCCTCGTTTTTCTTTCAGCGAGACGCAGCCGGGTAGGTGTAGGTGGATGGTGAGGATGCCGAGCATTATAAGTTCCGATACGCTCTACCACGCGGGGCAACTTCAAGCACCAGCACGATCAATTTGTCATCTTCGATCGTGTAGATTATGCGCCAATCTCCCACACGAATACGATACAGATTGTCAAAACCCGCGACCTTTTTATAGCCCGAGGGTCGAGGGTCAGTTTCAAGAGATCGGATAGTGCGGCGTGTGCGTTCCAACATGTCACCATGCAGTCGTCTCAAGGTTTTCTCAGCCTTGCGATGGATAATGACTTGCCAGTTGATTCCCCCCATAAATTACTCTTCGATGTCCAACTCGGCGTCCACTTCATCCCAAGGTCGTGCTACCGATGGGTCATTTTTCCATTCTTCGTAAGAGGCAGCGGCTTCACGAACAGCCCGCATATCTTCCAATGTCTCACGGATTTGCTCATAATCCACGGCCGGGATCATGACGGCTACATTTTTGCCGTTACGCTCGATGACAACATCACTTTTACCTGTAAATACCTGATCTAATAAATCTCGCCACTTCGCGCGAGCTTCGCCGCTTTTAACTTTGATGGGGGACATCGTTTACTCCTTTGTACAAAGGGTACATTATGTACAAATTGTACGCTTTGTGCTTGATCGTGTCAAGCACAAAGTTGCTCGGCCTCGTAGATGTAACCGTCCGGCGGTGGGGCGAATTGGCCTTTGTGTTATTTACATAGGACTGGACTTTGCCCGTTTAGGTTGAATAACAGGCTGAATCGACAAGGGAAAAG
>CAZCPP010000663.1:0-1518 GCA_964500655.1 uncultured Anaerolineaceae bacterium
CCATACACTTGGAACATGCAATTAGTATAAAAAGTTTGGTTTTTAACTATAAATAGTGGAATTAGTCCATTCCAATGTTTTTTCAATGGGTAGAAATGGTCAACTAAAGGGTATCTCGAAATTGACCAATTAACATGTGTTTCTCTGGTCAATATGATGGCCGGTCTGTGACAAATAATGATGATATATGTCCTTAGTTGAAACATCGATATTAGAATTGAGAGATGGAAAAGAATAAAGATGATATCAAAGGTATTCATTTGACAATTGACGGATCGCTTGCGTTTATGGAGTGTGAATAGTCATGCCTGATCACAACTATTTCTCAAATCTCATTTGGCAGATCGCTGATCTTCTACGGGGACCATACCGCCCACCGCAATATGAACGGGTCATGTTACCAATAACTGTCCTACGACGTTTCGACTGCGTACTTGCACCCACTAAAGCCAAAGTCCTAGTTGAGTATAAAAAACGGAAAGATGGGAAGCTTAATGAAGACGCTTTGGATAAGCTTCTAAATCGAGCAGCAGGCCAACGCTTCCACAACCATTCACCTTTAGACTTCGAGAAACTTAAGGGTGACCCAGATAATATCGAGAAACATCTTGTAAGCTACATTCACGGTTTTTCACATAACGTACGTAAAATCTTTCAATTCTTCGAGTTTGAAAAAGAAATCGAGAAAATGAGTGAATCTAATATATTATATCTTGTAGTCTCCAAGTTTTGTGACGTGGATTTACACCCAAATAATGTGCCTAATGAGCAGATGGGTCTAATCTTCGAGAACCTCATCCGTCGCTTTAACGAGCTTGCTAATGAGACCGCAGGGGACCATTTCACACCACGGGAAGTAATCCGTCTTATGGTTAACATTTTATTCATTAATGATGATAATTTACTCGCCACACCAGGGACCGTACGCAAGCTCCTCGACCCCGCCTGTGGCACTGGGGGTATGCTCGCAGAGGCCCAGAATTATCTGCGTGAGCACCACTCCGCCGCGAAACTTTTCGTTTACGGACAGGACTACAATATGCGAGCATTTGCCACCGCTGCTTCTGATATGCTCATGAAGGATGTGGATCAGAATGGTGGGAGTGACAATGTACGATTCGGTGATATTTTTACAGATGATCAATTCACGGAAACACTCTTCGATAAATTCGATTATTTTCTGGCAAATCCCCCGTTTGGCGTTGATTGGAAAAAGCAAAAGAAAGAGATAATTTCAGAGAGGGAAACCCTAGGTTATACAGGACGCTTTGGTGCCGGAACACCACGAGTCAACGACGGGTCATTCCTCTTCTTGCAACACATGATCAGTAAATTTGAACCTGTGCTTCCGAAACAGCAGAAACATGGCTCCCGACTTGCTATTGTTTTCAGCGGCTCACCATTATTCACCGGAGGTGCGGGATCTGGAGAAAGTAACATACGGAAGTGGATTATTGAAAACGATTCATGTGTCTTCGGTTAAGGAATGATCAACCATATTTGAGCTATTGATTTCCC
>CAZCPP010000664.1:0-1500 GCA_964500655.1 uncultured Anaerolineaceae bacterium
ATCTGATACTAGAAGTCGTCGAGAGGTGGTAGCTCAGATGTTGGATTATGCAGCAAACGGCACGTCATATTGGAAGATGGATAGCTTGCGACAGGCAGCAGCAGAAACCAGCCAGGGAAGAGGACTGACACTCGATTCCGAGATCCTGAAACTAATTAACTCAGATGATAATAGTCAAATTAATCAGTATTGGATGCAAGTGGAAAGAAATTTAAGATCTTCTAATGTCAGATTGATATTTGTTGCGGATGCTATTCCATCCGAATTGCGACGGTTAGTTGAATTTCTGAACGAGCAAATGACTACAGTCGAAGTGTTAGCTGTTGAGGCCAAACAATTTGTAGGTGAAGGTCTTACAACAATAGCTCCGAGATTGGTCGGTATGACTGAAACCGCTCGAGATTTAAAGCGCCAACCAAATAAAAGGCCAACGGACAGAGAAGAAGTACTATCGAAATGTTCGTCCGAAGTATCTAAGTTCTTTAGCCACATACTAGATATAGCGGATGAACAAGGCCATACAATATATTGGGGGACTATAGGTTTTTCTGTTCGTGTTTATTTACCGAAAATAGAAAGTTTAGCAAGCATTGCCTATGGATATCCCCCAAATCTATTTCAAATTTATTTTGCACATTTACCTTTTCCAGAAAAGCATGTTGTCGCACTTAGAAAAGAAATATTAAAATTAGGGATATTTAAAGAGGCTCCAAAGACACTAAGTGTAAATTTGAATAGTGATAATATCCAGAAAGCGAAAAAAGCTTACGAGTTAATGGAGCAAGAAGTTAATAATCTATCTCTCTAATAAAAATAGATGTATTATTCATTCACTAGGAGTTGAGCTAAGAATCTAGCGGCTCTTGGTTCGTGTTCAAGTCAGGGGCGTTTTAGCATTATTTACCCGACTTGTAACCTACCGATTACAGGTCAGTGTAAATTTGAATAGTGGAAATATCCAGAAAGCGAAGAAGGCTTACGAGATGATGGAACAAGAAGTTAATAATCAATCTCTCAATTAAAACTAGAGATATTATTTATTCACTAGGAGTAGAGCCTTTAATATAGCGGTTAGTGGTTCGAGTCCAGGTCAAGGGCGTTTGTTCCTATTAATAATTTCTAATAAAAATTAAATTCTGGTATGACGTTCACCATGTTTTTATAAAGAATTTTGTAGAAGTTTAAGTTCACCAGGTGTAAGAACCTTATCTAGAAGTACATACGGGGTACAGGAGTGATCAACAAACACCCAATTGCGATTATTTTTTGTGAAAAAACGATCCTCGCTACCAGATATCCCAAGATAATCTTTTACCATTAGTTCTGCCTTTTTCCCCAATATAATTATGATATTGGCTCCAGACATATTCAAAATTTGGGGTAGATATTTTATACATTCAGTAATAGCTTCTTGCACACCAATTTCTTTAACCGATTTGCAGTGAACCACTTCTGTTAATGCGAAATCTATTCCTGCTATCACGTTACGTTGTAATAATT
>CAZCPP010000665.1:0-1500 GCA_964500655.1 uncultured Anaerolineaceae bacterium
AGTAACTTGTTAAAAGTTATTATTCCAAACAATGCAAATCTAAATAGCATTATAATTGTCGCGACATCAATCAGTTTTATAAATTCGAATACATTAAATTGGACAATTATGTACATCCATAAATAGTTTGAGTAGGAACTGCCCTTCAAGCCAACAATTTTGCCATGACCAAAGTGAATAATTGCAGCAAAGAATTTGAAATCAAGCACCTTGAAATATTGGTATGTCTGTTTCTCGTTATAGCTATCCTTGCTGTTTATTGGCGAGTACAACATTATTATTTTGTGAACTTTGATGACGATATATATGTAACCAAAAATCGCCATGTTCAATCTGGTTTGACCTTAGAGAGTATCAAATGGGCATTCAGTTTTTCAGATAAAAATAATACCTATTGGCAACCAGTAACATGGCTTTCCCACATACTGGACTACCATTTGTACGATTTAAGGGCCGGAAAACACCATCTGACCAATCTGATTATTCACATAGCAAACAGTCTGTTACTATTTATGGTTTTCAAATGGATGACGGGGGCATTATGGAAAAGCGTCTTTGTTGCAGTGCTTTTTGCAATACACCCCATTAACGTTGACTCGGTTGCCTGGATAAGTGAACGGAAAAATCTTCTGAGTACCTTTTTCTGGATGCTTACCATGCTGACCTATGTTTATTATTCTAAACAGCCTGTTCTCCATAGATATTTGCTAACGCTTGTGGTCTTTACATTAGGCCTAATGGCCAAACCGATGCTTGTGACGCTGCCCTGTATACTTTTTTTGCTGGATTATTGGCCTCTTGGACGAATCCCCCCCTGGCCGCCGAGTGGCAATAAAAATGGAAAATCTAATAAAATTACGGTTCCCGGATTCCAGGAATTGCTCCCTTTTCGATTGGTCTTAGAAAAAATCCCCTTCCTTGTTCTCTCAGCGCTTTCGATATATGTATCTTCTTTATCGGTTAGAGTTTACGGAAATACCGTCCTTAGGCCATTGGTGCCGATAAATCTCCGTATAGCAAATGCTTTGGTTTCCTATGTAAAATATATTGGAAAGACGATTTGGCCGCAGGATTTGGCAGTCCTTTATCCATTCCCTCGCATAGTGCCCATGTGGCAGACTATAGGGGCGTTGTTTTTGCTGGTTGGTATATCAGTTTTTATGGTTCGATCGACAAGGAGGGCTCAATTTTTTGTTGTAGGATGGCTATGGTATCTGGGAACGCTAGTACCGGTAATAGGATTAGTTCAAGTAGGACTATGGCCGGCAATGGCTGACCGTTTTGCTTATGTGCCGCTTATCGGCATATTTATCATTGCTGCCTGGGGTATTCCTGAACTTGTGGCACAGTGGTGGAACAGAAAGATATGGCTTACCGCATTAGCAACTGCCCTTCTTACCATTCTAATGGCAGTCACCTGGAAACAAGTAGGATATTGGAAAAATAGCATTACGCTTTTTGAACATACGCTTAAAATTACTTCCAACAATTACCCGGCAC